>NZ_JAHHPS010000191.1:0-50428 GCF_024606275.1 Endozoicomonas sp. SESOKO4
ATGTTGTTATGCCTTCTTACCCCTTAGTTAGAATTAGCTTCAATGAATTTATATTTTTACAGTCTAAATAGATATATAAATTCAGGGGCTGATATTTTATGAATTCAAGTATCAATCAAATAGCTCAAATTCAAAGAGCTGAATCAGGAGTGTTTTTTTCAATAACCGAAAAAGAAGTAGGCGTTTCTGCTTCCTGTCCTTCAGACTTAAATAGCTTATTTAATGAAAAGCTGCATGATGGAAAGTTATTGGCAAAAATGCTTGTCAATTCTATAGACGATGAAGGCTTTTCGAGATTAGATCGGGAGCTTGTTCAGCTTACTTCCCGTGATAAAGTTGTGAGGTGTGCTGCAACCTCACTTTTGGCCCCCTGCCCAAAGCAGAAGCTATATCGAAATATTGGCTTTCTCGTTGATGCAGAGAAAACGAAAATTCATGTCATCGCCGACAGTGATGTCGGTTCAATGCCTGTTGATAGTCAAGGTTATTGGTTGTTATGGGATAAAACAAAACAGGACTATGAGAAAATATCTATTCGAAAAGGTGAAATTGTCAATCCCGATTCTACTGGTCGATTCGTTTTGGACTGTGATCCTGAATGCAATAAATTATTTAAAACAACTAAACAACTAAAAGACTATATGGTTGAAAAAGCTCATTTAATTAAATCCAGATTAAATCATAATGAAGTCGTATGCGAATATACTACTGATTCAGTATTGGCTGTATTAATTACTTTTAATCGAACTGAGAAGCTTTACTATGAAAGAAACCAGATCATTCACGATGGATTTGTGTTTAAACAGAAAGCGGAGCAGTCATTAGGCTCGAAACTGCCAATATTCATTTTTGACTGTGAAGAAGGCACTCTCTATCAGCAGGAAGCGTAACCGTCGTTTATCTGAATTTGATACGAGCATTTAGCTTCGAAGCGGCTTTCCTGTTTCCCCGGGGTGATGGGAAGTAACCACAAAGCTACACCCCATCCCGCTTGTATTTTTCTGAAGCACCCGGAAATTTGAATCCCTTTCTATCAGTCTTCGTAGTTTTGGAATACCAGACAAGCGTTGGTGCCACCAAAACCGAAGCTGTTGGACATGATGCGGTTTAGCTTTTGTTCACGAGCTTCACCGACCAGAATCGGCAGATCCCGGGCTTCATCGTCCAGGGTTTCTACGTTGGCTGAAGCTGTAATGAAGCTGTGTTTCATCATCAGTAGGCAGTAGATAGCTTCCTGAACGCCAGCCGCTCCCAGTGAGTGACCGGAGAGGGACTTGGTCGAGCTGACAGTAGGCATCTTGTCGCCAAACACTTCTTTCAGTGCTTTCAGTTCTGCCACATCGCCAACAGGAGTCGATGTACCGTGGGTGTTGATGTAGTCAACCGGACCGTCAACGGTTTCCAGGGCCAGACGCATACAGCGGGAAGCTCCTTCACCGGAAGGAGCAACCATGTCATAACCGTCGGAAGTGGCGCCGTAGCCCACGACTTCAGCGTAAATTTTGGCACCACGGGCCTTTGCGTGTTCCAGTTCTTCCAGAACTACCATGCCACCACCGCCGGCTATGACAAAGCCGTCACGGTCAGCATCGTAAGCACGGGAGGCTTTGTCCGGGTTTTCATTGTACTTTGTGCTCAGGGCTCCCATGGCATCGAACAGACCGGTTTGTGACCAGTGCTCTTCTTCACCACCGCCGGCAAAGACAACATCCTGTTTACCCAGCTGGATTTGTTCTACTGCGTTACCGATGCAGTGAGCACTGGTGGCACAGGCAGAAGTAATGGAATAGTTCACGCCCTTGATCTTGAATGGGGTAGCCAGACAGGCAGATACTGTACTGCCCATAGTACGGGTTACACGGTATGGGCCTACACGTTTGACGCCTTTTTCGCGCATGATGTCTGCGGCTTCGACAATGTTTTCTGAAGAGGCACCGCCGGAAGCAGCAATGAGGCCGGTTCTTGGATTGGAAACTTGTTCTTCAGACAGGCCGGAATCTTCAAACGCCTGCTTCATGGCAATGTAGGCGTAAGAAGCCGCCATACCCATAAAGCGTTGGGTTTTGCGGTCGATATGCTCGCTCAGGTCAATGTCGACAGAGCCGGAAACCTGGCTACGAAAACCTTTTTCAGCGTAGCTTTCGTTAAAGCTGATGCCGGATTTTCCCTGTTTGAGGCTGTCGGCCACGTCGTTCTGGGTGTTACCCAGGCAGGAGGTGATGCCGATCCCTGTAACTACAACACGTTTCATTTATCTAACCTGAATTATCCGAATGAATCAGAATGCGTCGGTGCTCTGGAAAAGGCCTACCCGGAGCCCTTCGGCGGTGTAAATCTCACGTCCGTCGACGCTGACAATGCCATCAGCAATACCCAGCGCCAGCTTGCGACTGATAATACGCTTGATATTGATCTGGTAGGTCACTTTCTTGTTAGTCGGCAGGATCTGGCCGGTGAACTTGACTTCACCACTGCCCAGGGCTCTGCCGCGACCGGGATTACCCATCCAACCCAGATAAAAGCCGACCAGCTGCCACATGGCGTCCAGACCCAGGCAACCTGGCATGACCGGATCACCCGGAAAATGACAGTCAAAGAACCAGAGATCCGGAGTGATATCCAGCTCGGCAGTGATTTCGCCCTTGCCGTATTTACCGCCTTCCTCAGAGATCCGAACGATACGATCCAGCATCAGCATGTTGGGTGCTGGCAGTTGGGCATTGCCTGGCCCGAAAAGCTCACCCTGTGAACAGCGGAGCAGGTCGTCTTTATCGAAGGATTGTTGCTTCATTCGTTCATTATTCCTGGAAAATGCCATGGTCGCCCGCCAAGGCTGGGGTGACATGGGTATGTCGACTCCCTGTCAGGCTGACCACTGATCACGGGAATTCATTACTATCGTTCCGATGTGCACTATACCACCGGTCTCAGACTCTCATCAGCGTATTCTGCTGAAATTAACAAAAAAACAACAGATGTTGCGGATCCGGTGACATTAAATCAAGGCCTGGCTTGAGAGGTCAGGTTTTTTGTGCCTTGAGAAATGCATTACCCTTAATACACTAACCTTATGCACTATACGCTTCAGGTATTGTATTATTTGTCTGAAACATTTTTCATCGCTTTTAAGGCTTGAAAGATGATTATTTACTCCCGGCCTATCCAAAAGGCTGATTTGCAACGAATCAGAAAAGACAGCATTTCATTGCCTGGCAATGAGCTTTGCATCACGACCACGAACCCTTTGCCCTGGTGGCGGACCGTCACTGTGGGTGATGATAGCATTACTAACCAATAAACGAGTCAAGAGAAATACAGTCGGAAATATGATGATGACGCCGAATAACGATAGCAAGCAGTATACCATAGCCATTCTGGGTGGAGGCAGCTTTGGTACAGCACTGTCTGATATATCAGCTCATAACGGTCATCAGGTTAAACTCTGGATGCGCAGTGAAGAGCAGGTAAAGGGAATTAATCAGGATCATATCAATCACCGCTACCTGCCGGATTTTACCATTCATCCTTCCGTTCAGGCTTCGACCGATATCAAGGCCACTGTCTCATCTGCCGATCTGGTTCTGATTGCCATTCCCAGTAAATCCTTCCGTTCAGTGGTTCAGATGGCAGGTGATGCACTGGAAGGTAAAATGGTGATCAGCACCACCAAGGGGATTGAACCGGTCACCTTTGACTTGATGAGTGAAATTCTGAATGAGGAACTTAACTCAGTCAGAGTAGGTGTTCTCAGTGGCCCCAATCTGGCCAGGGAAATAGTTGCCAAGGCGGTAACGGCGACAGTGATTGCCAGTGAAGATGTTGAGTTGTGTGAGATTGTTCAGAAGGTGTTGCATTCGGATTATTTCAGGGTCTATTCCAACCAGGATGTCTACGGGGTCGAGCTGGCCGGTGCTCTGAAAAATATCTATGCCATTGTCTCAGGTATCGGGGCGGCTATGGGGATGGGTGAGAATACCAAAAGTATGCTCATAACTCGCAGCCTGGCAGAAATGAGTCGTTTTGCTGTCAAGCTCGGTGCGGATCCCATGACTTTCCTGGGGCTGTCCGGGGTAGGGGATCTGGTCGCCACCTGTACATCCAGCCTCAGTCGGAATTTCAGGGTAGGTTATGCTCTGGGTCAGGGGAAAACCCTGAAAGAGGCAGAAGCTGAGCTGGGTCAGGTAGCTGAGGGAGTGAACACTTTACAACAGGTCAGACAGAAAGCGGTTGAGCTTGAAGTCTATATGCCGATTGTTGAGGCATTGCACATGGTTATTTTCGAAGAGTTTAATGTCAATCAGCTGGTGCGCGGTATGATGCTCCGGGAGCAGAAAACCGACGTCGAGTTTATGGTCAGATGAAGGTCGGGAAGACTTTTCTTCCAGTTACTTTCAACTAATGGTGGATATCCATTAACAAAAACGGTGAGGGTTTTTATATGGATAAGAAAGTGTTTGATAATCTGAAATCAGAGTCTCGGTGGCTCAGGCTATTGTTCATGGTGTTGTTTTACATGTTGGCCTATATTGTCGGATTTCTGATTTTATTGATTGCCATTATTCAGGTGGTGCATGGGTTTATTAAATCTGAACCGAACTCACGATTACTGGATTTAAGTGCAGGTCTGAATCAATACTTTTATCAGATTATCCAGTTTGTTACTTACAATGATGACACCAAGCCTTATCCGTTCAGCGACTGGCCGGGAGAGAAAGAGCCAGTCAATGACCAGGAAGGTGTCTGAAATCGGCTTGAGTCACTCTGGTTTATCTATAGTCGTTCGTATACCTGGTCGTATATCAGCACTCATAAGCAGGCAGGTACCCAATAATGAAACTGATCGTAATGCGTCATGGGCAAGCCAGTTGGTCAGCGCCAAATGATCAGGAAAGGCCTTTAACGGAAGTGGGTCAGCAGGAAGTGCTCAGCACAGCTTCGAAGCTGACCCACCTCGGCATCAGCAGGGTACTGGCCAGTCCTTATCTCAGGGCTCAGCAATCTGGCAGGATTCTGGCTGAAACTCTGGAGTGTACTCTGGAAACACTGGATTGCATTACTCCCGACGCTGATCCGATGGCCGTGATCTCAGAACTGCCTGTGCAAGGGAATATCGCACTGGCCAGTCATATGCCTCTGGTGGGGGCTTTAACCAGTTTGCTCTGTGAAGGAGCGATTCATCAGGGACCTGGCTTTATGACCGGCAATGCAGCAGTACTTGAGATGGAGCTGCCAGGACCGGGGTTGGCAACATTGATTGAGATGGTGGCGCCCTGAAATCATTCTGTCCTGCGCCACTTAGGATGATCTTTCTCATAACCGATTTGGTTGTTTACGATCTACTCTAATTCTACCTTTTCGTGCTTCCCATGGCATGGGTGTCAGAAGTTTATTCTGCATTGTATTCACGACTGATTTTTTTGGCTCATGAGTCTTTAGCAGGTATGCTTGCGGCATTATTAATTCTGTGTCATTGCCGTTGCAGGACATTGAAAAGGACAGGTTAACCTGATAATGCCGTTACTGAGATTTGACAATATAAACCTTGCCTATGGTGATCAGCCCCTGATGGATGGAGCCGATTTTCAGATACGTAAAGGTGAACGGGTCTGTTTGTTGGGGCGAAATGGTGCGGGCAAGTCCACCATGATGAAACTGGTATCCGGCAAAATCGATGCGGATGATGGCAGCATCTGGCGAAAACCCGGGATGCGTATTGGCATTCTGAACCAGGATCTTCCTGAGCAGGATGAGAAAAAAGTCTACGATGTCGTGGCTTCTGGCCTTGAAGAAGTGGGGGAGTGGATCAGTCAGTTTCATGAACTGTCCCAGAATATCCAGTCTGATGAAGATATGAAGGCGCTGGAAAAAGTTCAGCAAAAACTGGAAGCGGCCGATGGCTGGAGTCTTCAGCAGAAGGTGGACAAAGTGATTCAGAAACTCGGTCTGCCTGAAGAGAAGAAGATGAAAGAACTCTCCGGTGGCTGGCGCAGAAGAGTTGAGCTGGCCCGGGCACTGGTGTGTGAACCTGATCTGTTATTGTTGGACGAGCCCACTAACCATCTGGATGTTGTTGCCATTGACTGGCTTGAGAAACAGCTGCTTGATTTTCAGGGGGCTCTTTTGTTTATCACCCACGATCGTTCATTCCTGCAGTCTCTCGCTACCCGAATCGTGGAGCTGGATCGAGGTATCCTGACCAGCTGGGATTGCGATTATAAAACTTACCTGGATAGAAAAGCTCACGCGCTGGAAGTGGAAGCGGAACAGAATGCTCTGTTTGATAAAAAACTGGCTCAGGAAGAGGCCTGGATTCGTCAGGGTATCAAAGCTCGAAGAACCCGTAATGAAGGCCGGGTCAGAGCGCTTAAAGCACTTCGAAGCGAAAGGATGGAGCGTCGGGTGGTTCAGGGTAAAGCGAGCTTCTCTCTGGAGCAGGGCGGCAGTTCCGGCAAGCTGGTGCTGGAAGCTAAGGACATTGCAAAGTCCTGGGAAGGTCAGCACATCATTAAAGACTTTGATCTCAGAGTGATCCGGGGAGACAAGATCGGTCTGATTGGTGCCAATGGTGCTGGCAAATCAACGCTATTGAGTATTTTGCTGGGGCAGCTTAAACCGGATTCCGGTTTCATTAAGGAAGGTACCAAGCTGGAAGTGGCCTATTTCGATCAGTTGAGAAATCAACTGGACCTTGAAAAAACAGTGATTGACAACGTTGCTGAAGGTCGTGAGAGCATCATGATCAACGGAGCCAGTCGACACGTAATCAGCTATCTCGGGGATTTCCTTTTCCCGGCTAATCGTTGTCGTGTTCCTGTTAAGGCGTTGTCCGGTGGAGAGCGAAACCGTTTGCTGTTGGCGAGACTCTTCAGTAAGCCGGCTAATCTGCTGGTGATGGACGAGCCTACCAACGATCTCGACGTCGAAACACTTGAGTTGCTTGAGTCACTGCTGGTGGACTTTCAGGGCACGGTGCTGCTGGTCAGTCACGATCGTGAATTCCTCGATAATGTGGTTTCCAGTACCCTCGTATTCCAGCCTGATGGCAAGATTAAAGAATATGTCGGCGGCTTTGAAGATTGGCTCAGACAGGGAGGGGAGGTAAATCAGCTGGTTGCTGAGCCTCAAACCAGTAAGCCACAAACGAAAGCTGAACCCAATATTCAAACTCAGCCAGAATCGAAAAAGAAAAAGCTCAGTTACAAGCTTCAGCGTGAGCTGGATGCTTTGCCGGGAGAGCTTGAAAAACTGGAAGAAGAGTTAATCCAGCTGGAAGAGGCTATCGCCGATCCGTCTTTCTATCAGGGTGATCAGGAGGTTGTGCAAACCACTCTGGCACGTCTGGAAACCGTCAATCAAGATATCGAAGAGAAGATGGAGCGTTGGGAAGAGCTCGAAAATATGAGTTAACAGGTGTTCCGTTTTCAATTGGGAGTTAGCAGATGTCATTGTGCAGCTAACCCCCAATGAAACGGTATTACTATCCTGCTATTTATCACAAGCCAGTATCATTAAAACTGGCTGATCAGCTCAATAATGTTTTCCGTGCGTGCAAAGTCGTGGGAGTATCCAGAGAGACTTTTTGCCGCGTTCAAAACGCATGTGGCGAAGGTGTTATTTAAGCCAGAGCGAACCCGTCAGGAAAAATGTGCTGTGATCGGACGCCCGTGTAAATTCTGGAATCAGGCAAAGTACACTTTAAATAGAGCAGGTCTTCTGAATCTGGCATGACGTTACAAACGACAATGAACGTGTGAGTGTCAGGTCAGATGCTGGTGGCTACAAAATAAAATTTGGCACTGCTGCAATTCCTGGACTACTTTTCGGGGGCATTCAAACACGGGCTTAAGTAAAATGATCGGCAGCTCCAAGCCTCAATCACTGAGAACGGCAAGTTCATCGATACATTCCCATCATAGCAAGACCAATCAACTATTTTCAGTTTCCCTCGGTCTCATTATGGTTTGCCCTTGCTCAACCTTGCTGGCATTAAACCCTTTACCAACGCCAGTAGATGAGAGGTTTTTTCAAGAAAAGGGAGCAAAAGGGTCTGACTTACTATCCGATTTAATTAACCATAATGCTCTTATGGGGGCATTCCCTTTGGTCACCCCGAATGATACTGAACTTATCTTTGCCATGAACCCCGTGAATGAGCAAGAAGTAAATAAGAGTCAGGAACAGCAAGAACCGCAGGGAGCTGGAGCACAACAGATGCAGCCTTTAACGGACCTTTCGCTCCCGCCAATGTCCCGTGAACAAATTGTTGAAATTATCCGGAAATTGAATTCAGGCCTCCCGGAAGACAGTATAACCGCTCTGCTGAACAACATCCCGGAAACGCCCCCCAGTGACAACCTGACAATTGCAGGCATGATCAAGCAAGTGGAGGCTACTCTTCAGGTTGACGTTGACCAAAGTCAGAATGCAATCCTGGAAACTCTATCTCATATCCAGAGTACCGAGTCTCCTGTCGATCCGAACAATTCGCAACATCAACAAAGCCTTGCATATTTGATGCTGGCTTACTATGCAGCCATAAATTCAAGTGATGCTTCCTCTCAAGGAGCCCATGTTTTTTTTAATTCGTTCCTGCTTCACGCCGCTTACATGGCTGGAATACCCAGACTCCATCTGCAAAAAGATGGGCTATTAGGTGAAGATGGACCGATAAAAGATCAAGATGTTTTAAAAGAAAATGTTGCAAAATCATCTTTAGTATTCTCTGGACTGAAATTTTTAGCAACAGAACGCATTAAATTTTTGCAACAATTGGAGGATTCCTTAGAATCTGAGCAAAGCAATACATCAGCCGAGGCATTACTAAGAGACGCTGCCAAGCTGCTCAACGATGGCATTGACAGGAACGGAATATCGATTTATAAGCGACAGCAAATAACAGCTGAGCGAATGCTCGCGCTTATAAAAGAATATGGTGAAAATGAACCTGAATTAGTAGCCTGGAATAATCAATTCTTGAATTTAATTGATCTCTTGGGCCTGATGCTTGATCCTTTCGCATCAGAATATGTAGATCTGAATGCACATATAGTTAAGATAGAGGATTACTTTAGAAAGTCAGGTAAGGGGACAACCTTTTATAACTATATGGACAAAAAAAGGAAATTACTTAAAGAAATAAAAAAACTAATAGCAGACGCAATGCGTGACCACGAAAATCAAGAGCATAAATCATTTCTAAAATTATTGGGACACCTGAAGTCGTATATAGCGCAACAATTACACGTAGCTTTTCCTGATAAAAATGATTATCAAGTGATACAGGTTACTCTCGGTACAGGATTCAGAGCCCTGCGGGATCAATCATATGATTTATTGTTAGTGCTTTATGATATAACGACTGGCTCCGATGTCGTTGAGCAAGCTGACGAAGTCACGCATGTCGAGGCTGTAAAGGAACAACAAGAGAAAGAGCTTGGCAAAGAAGAGAAGAAGAAAAAACACCTTCAAAGAAGGCTGAACTACTTGAATGAATTTGTGCAGTGGCTCGATTGGTTCTTTCGCAGGCGTGTATGTGTTCCTGACCATTGTTACGATAGTGATTCAGAGAGTGATGATACCAGGAGCTACTCTGATGGAAGTGATTCTGAGAGAGATGATGTTGACACGCCAGAAGGTGTGACTCAGTAATTGAAATATTCACACTTACGAAAAGAAAGTGCCATGCTGGAAGTGGCCTATTGTAATGGGTAAAAATTTCTTGCTCTGATCGGCCGCTCATGCAAATTTTTGAATCATGCAGGGCGTACTTTCAAGGAGGTTTGGTCTTCAGTATCTGGTCTGACACTACAAACGACAATGAACCGATGAGTGTCAGATCAGATATTGGTGACGACAGCTTAAAGTTGAGCATTGCTGCAATTCCTGGACTACTTTACGAGAGGCATTCAGATACTAAAGGAAGTAGAATGATCAGTAGCTCCGGGTCTCAATTACCAGAAACAACAGGGTCATCGATATTTTTCCATCTTGGCAGGGCTAGGCAGCTATTCTTAGCTTCCCTTGGTCTCATTATTATGGCTTGTCCCTGCTCAACATTGTTGGCAGCAACCCCTTTATTGACGCCAGCGGATGTGAAAATTTTTGAAGAAAAGGGAACAAAAGACTCTGACTTCCTATCCAATTTGATCAACCATAATACTCTTATAGGGAGGTTCCCTTTAGTCACTTCGAATGATACTGATCTTATCTTTGCCATGAACATTGGGAATGAGCATGACGTAAATAATCGTGAGGATCAGGAAGAACCGCAGGGTGCCGGAGCACCGCAGATGCAGCCTTTGACGGACCTTCCGCTTCCGCCAATGTCCCGGGAACAAATTGCTGAAATAATCCGAAACTTGAATTTAGGTCTTCCGGAAGACACTATGACCACTCTGTTGAGCAATATTCCGGAAATGCCCCCCCGGTGATAGCCTGACCATTGCAAGCATGATTGCGCAAGTGAAGGCGAGTCTTCAAATTAACGTTGACCAAAATCAGAATGCAATCTTAGAAACGCTATCTTATATCCAAGGTACCGAGTCGCCTGTTAATCCGGGCAGTTCACAACATCAACAGAGTCTTGCATATTTAATGCTGGCTTACTACACAGCCATAAATTCAAGTAGTGCTTCCTCACAAAGTGCCCATGCTTTTTTTACTTCATTCCTGCTTCACGCCGCTGACATGGCAGGAATGTGTGGATTTCTCCACCACCTGCACGCAGCTCAACTATTAGGCAGAGATAAGCCGATTAAAGATAAAGAGCTTTTAAAAGAAAATGTTGCAATATCATATTTAGTATTTTCTGGTCTAAAAGATTTAGTAACAGAACGCATTAAGTTTTTACAGCAATTGGAGGATTCCTTAGAGTCTGAGCAATCCGGTAAGTCAGTTGATGCATTACTTAGAGACGCTGCCAAACTGCTCAACGATGGCATTGATAGGAACGGAATGTCGAGTTATAAGCGACAGCTAAAATCAGCTGAACGAATGCTGGAACTTATAGAAAAATATGGTGAAGATGAACCAGGATTAGTAGCCTGGAACTATCAGTTTTTGAATTTAATTGATGTTATTAGACTCATAATTAACCCTTTTGCACCGGAATGCGAATATCCGAATGTAAATATTGAAAGCATAGAGAATTATTTTAGAGAATCAGGTAAGAGGACGAGTTTTTATTCCGGTAGAAGAAAAAGAAATGAGTTATTTAAAGAAATAAAAAAAGTTCTGGTTGATGCGACACTTGAACAAGGAAATCAAGATGTTAAATCATTTAAAAAATTGTTTGTATACCTAAAAATATATTTAGCGCAACAATTACACTTAACGTTTACTGTTGAAAATGATTGCGATGTCATAATGGAGACCCTCGCTATAGGATTTAGGGCCCTATTGGAACAATCATATGATTTATTGGCACTGCTTCCTGATACAGCTATTGGCTCCAATGACACTGGGCAGGGTGATCAAGTCATGCATGACATGGCAGCTAAGGGGCAAGGAGGCAAAGAGCCTGGCGAAGAAGAGAAGAGGAAAAAACATCAGGAAAAACGGATAAAGTACTTAAAAAAACTCGTCGTATGGCTCGAGTATTGCCTTTGTAGTAATGATCATTCTGACAGCAGTGAATCTGAAAAAACTGATACTGACAGCAGTGATTTTGAAAGTCTTCATGGTAAGAGTGATTTTGAAGTGACTGATTCTGACATGAATGATTTTGACGGGGATGACGTTGACATTCCGGAAGGCGTAACTCGTAATTGAAATAATCGCAGTCGAAACCGAAAAAGAAAAATCTCACTAACAAGCTTCATCGTGAGTTGTAAGCTTTACGAGGAGAGCTTGAAAAACTGGAAGAAGAACTGATTCAGTGGGAAAAGATCATCGCTGGATCTGCTTTCTATAAGGGCGATCATGACGTCATTCAATCCACGTTGGTGTGCCTGGCAGTCGCCAACCAGGACATCGAAGAAAAGATCGAACGTTGAGAAGTACTTGAAAATATGAGTTAACAGACGTTCCTTTTTTAGTTGGGAGTCAGCTGTCGTCAGTGTGCGGTCAGAACGGCTATCTGCCAACTGTTAACTCACCGCTTTTGTTCTTATTTGCTGTTGTTTTTTCCCACTCTTACCGCCAGAACATCACAGCATGCACCATGCAGGATGCTGGTGGATGTTGAGCCGAGAATCAGGGCCAAACCATGCCTGCCATGACTCCCAACCACGATCAGGTCAACGTCAGACTCGTCAGCGATGCGATGTACTTCTCTTTCCGGGCGCCCGTATACGACGTGCTGTTCACCCTTGTCCAGGTGAATGCTTTCAGCCAAACGTGATATACGCTCTCTGGCCTGCTGGGTGATTTCATCCTGAAGGGTTGTAAGATCCAGTGGAATATCGCTGCCATAAGCGACACTCAACGGCTCAACCACGTGCACCAGGGTCAGTCTGGCCTGATAGATTTCTGCAAGAGACTTGGCCTTATCCAATACATCGTCTGCTTCATCAGACAGGTCAATAGCAACGAGAATATGGTTATATTGACTCATAGACTGTTTCTCTCTTCCCGGATGTTTTATGAAGAAATGCAGCTCATTCCAGTTGCATAGCCATTTTTATCATCTGAGCCGGTGAGCTGCATTTCCGGATCATGGCTGTGTCGATGTTTTTATCATCGGGCCACGAGTAACTATCTTGTGTACTCATCGCCTTAAATGCTAAAGGGTGTTCGACCACCTGTGCTCTCTTTATATCAACCATAAGAAAATACGATTGATTGCAGGCATCATAGACCAAACGCTTACATTGTATGGCTGTACCTTGAGTTGTCCAAGTAAATTTCTGGTAAGTATTTGCTCTGAATCAGTATATTTGCGGATTTATTGGTGTTCATTTTCTTGACTTTGGCACAGAATTCAAAGAAGGTAGGCTCAAAAATTCAAACGGTTGTATGAATTTCTGGCGAGCACTGTCTAAGATGCATCCATCAGGAGCCAGACTGAGAATAAACTGCCATTATCCATAGGGCCGCTATTCTCAGTCTGGCTCCTGACGCCATTTGTACAGACGTCAGTCATTAACGCAACCTTTTTCAATCCGTCCGGAGAGAGATAAATGATATATCAGGGGAAAGCATTCAAGGTTCTGGCACTTGAAAGCGGCATCGCTGAGTTGAGGTTTGACCTGGAAGGGGAGTCGGTGAACAAGTTCAACCGGCTGGCCATAGAAGATCTGAATGGTGCAGTTCAGGCCATCAAGGCGGACGACTCCATCAAGGGTGTCGTTCTGACCAGTGGCAAGGAAGGCGTCTTCATTGTTGGTGCCGACATCAAGGAGTTTACCTCCAACTTCCGTCAGGAAGAAAGTGAGCTGCTGGAAATGGTCATGGGTGTTAACCAGGTCTTCAGCAGCTTTGAAGATCTGGATATGCCAACGGTTGCCGCTATCAATGGCAGCGCTCTGGGTGGTGGTTTTGAGATCTGCCTGTGCGCTGATTATCGTGTACTGTCCAACAAAGGTGGTGTCGGTCTGCCTGAAGTCAAACTGGGCATCTACCCGGGCTGGGGTGGGACTGTCCGTCTGCCACGTCTGATCGGCGTAGATAACGCTGTCGAGTGGATTGCTGCTGGTCGCGAGCAGAAGCCTGAAGCAGCTCTGAAAGTAGGGGCTGTAGATGCAGTGGTTGAAACCGAAAAGCTAGTGGATTCTGCTGTAGCCATTATCAAACGTTGTCTGGCAGGTGAACTGGACTTTAATGCCCGTAAAGATGAAAAACGTTCACCACTCAAGCTACCTTTGCTGGAATCTCTGATGGCTTTTGAAACAACCATGGCGGTTGTCAAGCAGCAGGCCGGTCCACATATGCCAGCGCCCGCGGCTTCTGTTAAAGCCATCAAAAAGCATGCTGAGCTGCCAAGAGATGAAGCTCTGAAAGTCGAAGCTGAAGGTTTCATTAAACTGGCCAAGACACCTGTCTCTGATGTTCTGGTGGGACTGTTCCTGAACGACCAGATGCTCAAGAAGAAGACCAAGGAACTGACCAGGCAGGCGGGTAAAGTTGAGAAGGCCGCTGTTCTGGGTGCCGGTATCATGGGCGGTGGCATTGCTTACCAGTCTGCTTACAAGGGCACTCCTATTCTGATGAAAGACATCGCTCAGGATGGTCTGAACCTGGGACTGGCCGAAGCCAGCAAACTGCTGTCCAAGCGAGTAGCCCGTGGTCGTATGGACCCTCTGAAAATGGGTGAGGTTCTCAATCACATTGTTCCAACTTTGTCGTACAGTGAGTTTGGTGATGTCGATGTCGTTGTGGAAGCGGTTGTCGAGAATGTCAATGTCAAGAAAGCGGTACTGGGTGAAGTAGAAAATCACGTCAGTGAAGACGCTGTTCTGGCTTCTAATACTTCAACCATTTCTATAACAGAACTGGCTAAGGATCTGAAAAGACCGGAAAAATTCTGTGGCATGCACTTCTTTAACCCGGTTCACGCCATGCCTCTGGTTGAAGTGATTCGTGGTGAGAAAACCAGCGAAGAAACGGTTGCAACCGTTGTCGCCTATGCCAAGAAGATGGGCAAAGTGCCTATCGTTGTTAACGACTGTCCCGGATTCCTGGTTAACCGTGTGCTTTTCCCATACTTCGGCGGCTTCGCTTCATTGGTGAAAGACGGTGCTGACTTCCAGAAAGTCGACAAAGTTATGGAGAAGTTTGGCTGGCCAATGGGTCCTGCCTACCTGCTTGATGTTGTCGGTATTGATACAGGCTCCCATGCTGAAAAAGTGATGGCTGAAGGCTTCCCGGATCGTATGTCCCGTGACTGGAAGAACGCTATTGATGTGATGTATGAGAAGGGGCGTTACGGACAGAAGACCAACGTCGGCTTTTACAAATACGAGCAGGACAAGAAAGGTAAGCCCAAGAAAGTGGTTGACGAAACGGCTTATCAGCTTCTCTCTGAAGTGGCAGGTGAAAGCCGTGAGTTTGAAACACAGGAAATTATTGATCGCATGATGATTCCACTGTGTATGGAAACCGTTCGCACACTGGAAGACGGCATTGTTGATACCCCAGCAGAGGCGGACCTGGCTCTGCTCAACGGCATCGGCTTCCCGATTTTCCGTGGCGGTGCCCTGAAGTACATCGATAGCATGGGTGTCGACAAGTTCGTAGAGCTGGCTGATCAGTACGCTCATATCAGTCCTCTGTACCAGCCTACTGAAAAGCTGCGGGAAATGGCCCGTGAAGGCAAAACGTTTTACGGCGCGTAAACAGCCTTGAGCCACAAAAAAAGTGGCTAATCACGATCAACAGATTTAAGAGAGAATTGACTATGAGCCTTAATCCGAGAGACGCCGTAATCGTAGACTATGGCCGGACCCCCATGGGTCGTTCCAAGGGTGGCATGTATCGAAATGTCCGTGCCGATGATCTGTCTGCAAACCTCATCACAGGGGTTCTGAACCGTAACCCTGGTGTTAACCCTGAAGAAGTTGAAGATGTCATCTGGGGTTGTGTTAACCAGACTCTGGAGCAGGGGTGGAACGTTGCCCGTATGGCATCCCTGATGACTCCGATCCCTCATACTTCTTCTGCCCAGACTGTCAGCCGTCTGTGTGGTTCTTCCATGAGTGCACTGCACACTGCTGCTCAGGCTATTCAAACCGGGAACGGTGATGTCTTTGTCGTAGGTGGTGTTGAGCACATGGGACATGTAGGCATGATGCATGGAGTGGATCCTAATCCACGTCTGTCAAAATATGCTGCCAAAGCGGCAGGCATGATGGGTCTGACCGCAGAAATGCTGGGGTTGATGCACGGTATTACTCGTGAAGCCCAGGATGAATTTGGTGTCAGATCTCATATGAGAGCCTGGGAAGCAACCAAAGCCGGTCACTTCAAGGATGAGATCATCCCCATGCAGGGGCATGATGATGATGGCAACCTGGCAGTCTTCACCGAAGATCAGACGATCCGTCCTGAAACCACGCTTGAAGGACTGGCTCAACTGAAGCCAGCCTTTAACCCGAAAGGTACAGTCACAGCTGGTACTTCTTCCCAGATTACCGATGGGGCTTCCTGCATGATCGTTATGTCCGCACAGCGTGCTCAGGATCTGGGTCTTCAACCAATGGCCGTGATTCGTTCCATGGCGGTTGCTGGTGTTGATCCGTCCATCATGGGTTATGGACCTGTACCCAGCACCAAAAAAGCACTGGAGCGTGCAGGCCTGACTATCGATGATATTGATCATGTTGAGCTGAATGAGGCGTTTGCTGCTCAGGCTCTGCCTGTTCTGAAAGACCTGAACCTGCTGGAGAAGATGGACGAGAAGGTGAACCTGAACGGTGGGGCAATAGCTCTGGGTCACCCCTTCGGATGCTCCGGTGCCCGAATCTCCGGTACCCTGCTGAACGTGATGAAGCAAAACAACGGTACGATCGGTGTGGCTACGATGTGTGTAGGACTGGGTCAGGGTATTACTACGGTCTTTGAGCGTCTGTAATACGTCGGCCTTTGCCAGGCGTGCCTGCCTGGCTTATCCTGCCTGAACGTATTTACCCCGGAATGTCATTTCGGGGTATCCTGCTTTTATGTATTTTTATGCAGAGGCTCTACTTCTCTGATGGGGATCTCTGACAAGGTTTGCTTGAGTCGCTTTGTCGACAAAAAAAGCCGGTTTTTTCCCGTGAATAATCATCCTGAAATCTGTCAGGCTTCGCAGTAATTAAATAATCTTTTGATATTCAAGGTAATTATTGCTTATAACCGGGTGGATTAATCATTGTGGCTGTGAAACGATAAATAAGAGGGTCGTTCAAGAAAAAATTGCCATCACTGAAGAGTTTTGCTTGACCGATGTTTTTCTTGACCTTATATATTGAAACAATTTTCAATTCCCGACCTTTCTTGTTTTGGTCGCAGGCAGCACTGAGTGTTTTTAATCTTTTTTCCAGGCTTGTCAGCATAACCGGAACAATGGAGCTGATTACAGGACGTGTAAGGTAGCATGGGTAAATCTCTAGTTATCGTCGAGTCGCCGGCCAAGGCGAAGACTATAAACAAATATCTGGGCAAGGACTTTGTTGTTAAGTCCAGTGTTGGTCACATTCGTGACCTGCCCACCGCGGGTGGCTCCAAGAAGCCTGTGGATCCCAAAGCTCGGGCAAGGGCCGCTGCTGAGACACGTAAGCTATCTCCTGAGCAGAAAATCATCCATAAGAAGCGCAAAGCCAAAGAACAGCTCATTGAAAGAATGGGCATTGACCCTGAAGAAGGGTGGAAAGCCCGTTACGAAATTTTGCCTGGCAAAGAGAAAGTGGTCGATGAGCTTCGACGCCTTGCCGAGTCTGCTGACAAAATCTACCTCGCAACGGATTTGGACCGTGAGGGAGAGGCTATAGCCTGGCATCTTCAGGAGGCCATAGGGGGAGAGCCTGATCGATATCGGCGGGTCGTTTTCAATGAAATTACCAAGAATGCCATCCAGGAAGCCTTCAAGGAGCCGGGTATTCTCAATATTGACCGGGTCAATGCCCAGCAGGCAAGGCGGTTCCTCGACCGCGTAGTGGGTTATATGGTTTCCCCATTGCTCTGGGCGAAAATTGCCCGTGGCCTGTCGGCAGGGCGAGTCCAGTCTGTAGCGGTTAAGTTAATTGTTGAGCGGGAGCGTGAAGTCAGAAGTTTTATCCCGGAAGAGTATTGGGAAGTCTATGCTGACCTGACTACCGGGAGTGGGGAAGTTATTCGCTTCCAAGTCGCCAAAGAAGCCGGTGACGCCTTCAGACCTACCAGTGAGGCCTCCACTGAAGTTGTTCTGGAAAAGCTGAGACGTGCTGATTACCAGCTGACAGAGCGAGAAGATAAGCCGACCCGCAGTCGTCCTTCTGCCCCTTTTATTACCTCAACGCTACAGCAGGCAGCCAGCACCCGTCTTGGATTCAGTGTCAAGAAAACCATGATGATGGCTCAACGCCTCTACGAAGCGGGTCATATTACCTATATGCGTACTGACTCCACCAATCTGAGTCAGGAAGCAGTGGAGAGTGCCCGGGAGTTTATTAATGGTACCTACGGTGCGAAGTATCTGCCAGAGGAGCCAAACCGGTATTCCAGCAAAGAAGGCGCTCAGGAGGCACACGAAGCAATACGTCCTTCCTCTGTGACTGCTCAGCCGGGTTCTATATCCGGACTTGAGAAGGATGCAGAGCGACTCTATGAGCTGATCTGGAGACAATTTGTTGCCTGTCAGATGACGCCCGCGGGGTACCTGAGCACTTCCCTGACGGTCAGAGTGGATGACTTTGATCTGAGGGCGAGAGGCAGAACCCTGAAGTTTGATGGCTACACTCGTGTCATGGCAGCTATTGCCAAGAAGGGTGAAGACATCATTCTGCCCGCCCTGAACAAAGGTGACCCCCTGGATCTGAAAAAACTGGACCCGAAACAACTCTTTACAAAGCCGCCGGCCCGTTTCAGTGAAGCGGCTCTGGTTAAGGAGCTGGAGAAGCGCGGAATTGGAAGACCCTCGACTTATGCTTCCATAATTTCGACCATTCAGGATCGTGGTTATGTATCTCTGAAAAATCGTCGTTTCTATGCCGAGAAAATGGGCGATATTGTCACAGACCGGCTGGTTGAAAATTTCCATGATCTTATGGATTACAACTTTACCGCCAATATGGAGTCAAATCTCGATGTGGTGGCTGAAGGTGGCAAGAACTGGAAGGATCTGCTGGACCATTTCTACAGTGATTTCAGCAACAAGCTGGAGCAGGCTGAAAACGACAGTGATGGCATGCGATCCAATGACCCTTCTCCCACCGACATCAAATGTCCTGAATGTGGCAGGGATATGATGATTCGTACAGCGAGTACTGGCGTCTTCCTGGGCTGTTCCGGTTACTCGCTCCCCCCGAAGGAGCGTTGTAAATGTACGATTAATCTGGTGCCTGGAGAAGAGGTTGAAGATGCTGACGATGAGAATGCTGAAGTTAACGCTTTGCGAGCTATGCATCGTTGTCCCAAGTGTTCTACAGCGATGGAAAGCTATCTGATTGATGAGCAGCGCAAGCTTCATGTCTGTGGTAATAACCCGGACTGCTCCGGCTATGAAGTGGAACAAGGTCAGTTCAAGCTCAAAGGTTATGATGGCCCTGTGCTTGAATGTGACAAATGTGGCTCCGAGATGCAGCTGAAATCGGGACGTTTTGGCAAATACTTTGGTTGCACCAACAGTGAGTGTAAAAACACCCGTAAACTGCTGAAGAGTGGGGAAGCGGCCCCCCCAAAAATGGATCCGGTGCCCATGCCCGAACTTAAGTGTCTGAAAGTGGATGATCACTACATTCTCAGGGACGGTGCCTCCGGACTTTTTCTGGCCGCCAGCCAATTTCCAAAGAATCGTGAGACCCGTGCTCCTCTGGTCAGTGAACTGATCCCTCATCAGGCGGCTATTGATCCTAAATATCATTATCTTCTGGATGCTCCGAGACAGGATGCTGAAGGCAATCCAGCGATAATCCGCTTTAGTCGTAAAACCAAGACTCAGTATGTTATGAGTGAGTCAGAAGGTAAGGCGACGGGGTGGAGTGCTACCTTCCAGGAAGGTAAGTGGGAAGAAAAAGTCACCAGAAAGCGCAAAAAATCCTGATCTGGCCTGTTCAAAAACAAGACCTTCGCGGTGATCCGTGAGGGTCTTTCTATTTGTGAGAATGATTATGTCTGAGCAGTGGCGAGCCTATACCAATAAGAAGTTGCACTATGCCCGTTTACAATTGGGTACTTGGGAAAGAGCAGAACCTTTCGAGCAGGAAGCTTTTCGCGAAGCATTTTTGTTGCATGCTCGTCAGGCATATTTCTCCATGCTGGCAGAGATATTGTCTCCTTATGGTCATCAGTTAAGCCGTCTGATGTCTCTGGAAGAAGCTTACAACTTGGTAAGTGAGCAGGAAGGTGATGTTTCTGAACTCGAGCAGCTAAAACAATTAGAGTTGTCTGACAGCTGGCTGGCAGATTTACTCAAAGCTTATGGCGAAATTTCACTTTTAGACGATGATATACAATCATATTCTAATAAAATCAATACTGCCATGATTGCTTCGGACAGTGCTGGAAGTACAAGAGGTGTTAAAACACCGGAAAGTGCCAAAAGTATTCTTGCTTCCCTCAAGGAATTGGTGGGCCACTTCAGAAATTTCAATCTCGAATGGTGACTTAATCATTTACTGCTCATTCTGCGTTCAACCGTTGGGATCGCCATAGACTGGGGAGTATCTTGTGCCCAGGGAGGGATATAGGTACAAAGTCTTATATAAGCCGGGGTCAACACTCAATGAGCCAGGGGGGGGGCTCTGTAGGTGCGATTCAGACAGGTTTGACAGAGGTACCCTATGACAAAGATCATGCTGTGCTGTTCTGCAGGTATGTCTACCAGTATGCTGGTTAATCATCCTTTCACATTACTCTGCATTGACCTGTTGCATCATGATGCACAATGCTGCATGATTTCCACCTCTTACTCGCTATTTATGGGACGAAATATGGCTGCATCGTTTTTGGAAATTGTGGAACTTCCAACAGGAGAGATTGTTTTGCGACGCAGTGATGAAGAGGGCGAGCCCCTGCTGACCATGAAATTTTCCGGGGAAGCCAAGGAGTATCTTGAAGGAGAGTATCTACAAGTGGCAAAGGTCATGTTTGACGCCGGAATGCGGGAAGTTGCTGAACTGACTCGTCCCCAATCCTCTGAAGAAGAGATTCCTGAGAACAGAGTGCTGCATTGACTCTATCTTCAAGGCAGTGACAGGTTTTCATGCAACCTGCCTGCTGCGAATAGCCAGTCCCTGACACTGTCCATTGCGGGCAGCGCTTTCAAGCTTGATTAGCCACCCTTTATCCAAGTGCCCCAGCCAACTAATGACGGTGTGGCTGGTTCCGGATGCCAGTGCTTTCCGGGTGAGTTCCAGTGTCTGGTGATCATCGTTAGCGCTAAAAATTTGCACCTTGTCATGGTTCAGGTTGCAATTCTTTAACCATTGCAAGGTTCTGGTATCCGATTTGTCTGCCAGAATCAGAGTCAACCAGCGTTCACTGTCACTGGAAAGCTGACTGAGCATTGGTGTCAGGAGTTGTTCGGCCTGCCAGGGTTGTCCTGACAGAATGAGCTCATTAATACTGGGACTGGGAGAGCTTTTATTTTTCTCTGGTAACGTTTTTTTCAGGCTGGAGCGGTTTATGCGAACTGTGTTGCTCTGAAAGCCTGATGTTGAAAAATTGTGCCTTTCACTGCTTGTTCGGTACAGCATGAATCCTTCCTCCTGGCATGGTCCGGTCGCTTTTCGGTGTTCTCACTCAAGTGTACAGGTGCTCATACAACATCCGTTTCAGGACTGATTTCTGATCACCCCGACGCTTAAACCTTCGACCGCGAAAATATCATGAGTGAGATCGACGACAATGGTTTCGAACTCGTCGTTTTCCGGATGGAGTAATACCTTGTTTTTCTGTTTCTCGAATCGTTTAACGGTGACTTCGTCTTCTATCCTGGCGACGACAACCTGACCGTTTCGAACCTCTGTAGTCTTGTGAACGGCCAGCAGGTCACCATCAAGAATCCCGATGTTTTTCATGCTCATCCCTTTGACTCTTAACAAGAAGTCAGCGGCTGGGGTGAAGAAGCCGGGGTTGAGCATCAGGTGGTCTTCGATATGTTCCTGGGCGAGGATCGGGTTACCGGCAGCCACCTGTCCAATGATCGGAAGGCCTTCAGGCTGGCTGTCTGGAATTCGGATACCTCGTGAAGCACCGGGGGTAATTTCGATGGCGCCTTTACGGGCCAGTGCCCTGAGATGTTCTTCTGCCGCATTGGGTGAACGAAAACCGAAGGTCTTGGCGATTTCTGCCCTGGTGGGTGGGAAACCTGTCTCTTCGATATGAGACTTGATCAGGTCCAGTATTTCGGATTGCCGTTTAGTCAGTTTGATCATGGTCACTCAATCTGTTTTTTTATACAGTATCTGTGATTATATACAGTAATATTGCTCTGGCAAGTCATTATGTTAGGTCGGGCCGCGCAGGTCGGGCCGCGATGATGAGCAGCAATTGAACTAAGGGCCGTCAATGATGCATGTGGCAAGCTTTACCTTCCTACTGGTGAATGGTTGACCGATATTCGCAAACTGATTCTGTGAGGCTTTTGTTAAAAAAAATCCGGAGGTGATTAATCTCCGGATTTAGCATTGTATTGATTCATGGTTGATTAAAAGTTAACTTCTCACGCAGCGCGTCCCAGGCTTGAAAAGAAACCTCTAATTGAAAAGGAGAATCACGACCAAAAATCCTGACAAATTTAAAATGTTTGTCTCCAATTGATTTTAATATTCTTTCTCTAAGCTTTTTAGCCTCTTCCAAAGAAGACATCGTGAGTGTTAGCTGCATATGATCTGATTTAGTATTCTGAATATCAAACTCCCCATTCGGATTATAGTTCTGTTGTATTAAAGTACTTACACTCCCCATTGGAGTTTGATCGGTTACTTCTTTTTTAGATGTGAATTGATCATCAGACGTATAAACTTTGCTATCAGAACTGTCATCTTCACTATCAGACATATCATAATCGTTAAAAGTTACCAGATTATCAGAGCTCGGTTTTTCAGCAGGGATAATTGTAGGATTATCTTTGCTGTCAGAAATATAAAAATCAGTGGATTCAGAAGTTATTTTATCAATCATTTTATCCCATTCTCTAATTGAAACATATACTTCAATAGAAAAAAAGCTTTTGTTAACCCGAATTAAATTCCCATTTTTTTCACCAATTGATTCTAATACACTTTCTTTAAACTTTTTAGCACTATCCAAAGAAGAAAAACTGACTGTTAAATTAGTATTGTTTGCATCAGCACTTTGAATATCTAAATACCCATTTGGATTATAAAATTTATTTATATAAGTGCTCACATCAACAGTTTCAAAAGTTCTAAAAGACAGATCTTTTATTAGAGATAAGTTTTTTTGTACTTCTTCCTGTTTATTTAAGAACGGGTTATTAGAACTATCATCATCGCTATCAGATATATCATCATCGCTATCAAATATATCATCTTCGCTATCATACATATCAAAAGGGTTGGAACTTGCCAGTTTTTTAGAATTAGAACTCTGTTTTCCAGCGGTGCTGATTACAGGATCACCATCAAACTCCAAAAAGCTGCCATCCTTTATGACCAGCTCAATTAACCGATTACCTTCTTTGTCTACAATGGCAATGTAGCCAGGGCAGTCAAAATCAAAATGAGAAGTTCCAGATACGCACCTTGTTAAAATTTTTGCAACAGTCGCCATCTTACCGCTAGCACCTTCTTCATCAACAGATAATACGATCTTCTGAAGCACCTCCAGATCCTGATCTGCCGGTAGGCCTAGTCTTGTCAGATCTCCTGCTACTATGTCGGTTCCTAATGCCTCACACATTTTCTCGAGTAACTGAGTGTCGCAACTGTCTTCTACTTTTATTTTGGGTAGCGATAGCTGATATTTCGCTTCTTTATAATTTAATTGTTTAGTCAGCTCATTAATCGTTTCAGAATCAAGATTGTTAATCGCTGTGGCACTTTCTTTACGCGGTTTTATTGCGACCAGTTTAAGATCTTCTCCATTCAAAGATTTGAATTCCTTGGCGATGGCAGCAAATTTGCTGTTAGAAGCACATTGAACCGTTTCAGTTTTAACCATCATTTTTACGTTGTTAATACGAGTTCCATCTGCGCATAGAAAGCTTTGAGGAGCGGTTTTATCTGGAGAAAAACTATCCTCCCAGACACCCCGGAATTCCATTACATTACCTATTGTCGCTGTAACTTCATTCATGCCATCAAACAAATTTTTAATTTTTCCTTTGGTTTTCTCCTTGACAAAATCTTCTGTGACTTCAGCTACGTTCCATTGATTACTTTCCAGCTTTTGAGTTTGATAACATTCAGAGAGTATTTTTTCTAATTGCTCATCCCTGACATGAAAAGCAGAAGCGATAAAGTTAGCGCAAGAGATTAACTGCTCAGGATGGCCTCCGTAAGGGTTGTCTTTGCTGAATTTACCGAGTTCTTTATGGATTTCAGTTTCCAGCTCTTCAGTCAAGGTTCCTTTGGGGATTCCCAAAATGGATTCCTTTTTGGCATTGTCATCTATGCACGCCAGAAGCATGCCCAAAACCGGAGTCAGGCTGGTAGGAGACGCCACCGTGCTTTTTTTGCCCTCACTGTTCAAAATCCCGAATGATACTTTATCAATGAGTTTTTTAGCAATATCAGAAGCCTGTAGTGTGGTCCCGGTGTGTGTGTCTTGCAGATTAAATGGCTGCGAAGACATTGATATTGATTTGATTGAGTGTCCAATAGGTGTCATAGTCGTTTCTCCATCACTTGATAATAATTGATTAGCGTGAATAAACTCACTGCTTCCATGCTTTGTGCTTCCCTGTTTTGCGGCAAGAACATGCTTTGCAGATTGCCGTAGATTATGGGTTGCCTGATTACTATTAGTTAAGTGTTTGTCGTCGATGAAATCACTAACCGATAAGTTAGTGATGGCAACAATTTGCACCCTGTAATAGTGTTGAGCAATGGTCCGTACCACTGACTCGTTGGGTTAACTCGATGAGGCTTTGCTACTAGTGGCCTTGACAGCTGAGGGTAAGAAACGTAGGTTCTAAACAGTCGTTTATTAATCTTATAAAATTCCCCGGATCATGGCACAACCTTCAACCGTAGAGAGAATTCTGGATTCAGCCGAGCTGCTCTTCGCCGAACATGGCTTCGCAGAAACCTCCTTAAGAACCATTACAAGACAGGCAGGGGTTAACCTGGCTGCAGTGAACTATCACTTTGGCTCCAAAAAAGCGTTGATACAGGCAGTATTTGCGCGTTTTCTGGCTCCCTTTATGGAGGGGCTGAATACCACTCTGGATCAGTGGTCAGATCACAGTGAACAACCTGATCTTGAAGCTGTGCTTCAGATACTGGTTGACCATATTCTTGCTGTGAAACCCAGAAGGCCGGATGACATCTCTATTTTCATGAAACTCATGGGGCTGGCATTCACCCAGAACCAGGGGCACTTGAAACGTTATCTGACCGAAACCTATGGAACTGTCTTCAGTCGATACTTTGAGTTACTGTTCAGGGCCTGTCCTGACCTTCCGATTGCCGATAAATTCTGGCGTACCTACTTTAGTCTCGGTTCTGCTGTCTTCTCTGTATCCGGTGCTGATGCGCTCCTGTCCATCGCCAAGAGAGACTACGACATTGATGACAATCTTGAGAATATCATGAGAAGAATGGTGCCGTTTATGGCAGCCGGTCTGCGTGCTCATGCCACCCATGATAGTGGCCGATAATGTTTATTCTGCATGCAGGCTCTTAAGCCTGAGGCACTGCGAAGCCAATCAATACGAGATTCAGCTGTGCATATTAATGTTCGAATTGCCTCACAGACTCTGGAGTTGATGCAGGAGGGGGTAGAAACGATCTGTTACTCTGTCTCCACTGCCAGTAAGGGGACAGGTCAGCAGGAAGGTAGCTGGCAGACTCCCCTTGGTCATCATATTATTCGAGCTAAAATAGGTGACGGCCTTCCTCTCAATGCAGTGTTTGTAGGAAGGCGATACACGGGTGAGATTTATTCTCCGGAACTACAACAACAATACTCTGAACGTCGGGACTGGATCTTAAGCCGCATTCTCTGGCTAAGTGGCCTGGAACCCGGTTACAACCGTTTGGGAAATGTCGATACTATGCGACGATATATCTATATCCATGGAGCGCCTGATTCCGCTGTGATGGGGGAGCCGGGTTCAAGAGGCTGCGTTAGGATGCATGGTCATGACATGATTGATTTATTTGACCGGGTTGTTCCGGGAACTACCATTGATATTCTGCCAGAGTAGTCTTATCGCATGCAGTCAGGTCAGGAGAACAGGAAAAGTATGAATACGCATGGTCAAAACGATGCGAAAAATAATGGTGTTCTGATCATTGACCTTGAAGGTCAGACACTCCAACCCGAAGAGCGGGAATTACTCCTGCATCCTGGCGTTGCTGGCGTATTGTTTTTCGCCAGAAATTTTCAAGATCGCAAACAGTTGTGTGACCTGGTCAGTGACATCAGAAGTATCCGGCAGAATCTGATTCTGATGGTCGATCAGGAAGGTGGCAGGGTGCAGCGTTTCAGGAACGACTTTACCCGTCTGCCGCCGGCAGAACATTACGCCAGATATTTCAATTGCGATCCTCAGAAAGCGCTCGAGTTGATTGAAGATTGCGGTTGGCTTATGGCAGAAGAGCTTCTTTCCAGCGGTCTTGACCTCAGTCTGGCTCCAGTACTGGATTTGAATCTTGGGCTGACCGAAATAGTGGGCGATCGTGCGTTAGGCAGTGAGACTGAAAACGTCATTAAACTGGCTACTGCATGGTGCAGCGGTGTCCATGAATCAGGAATGGCCTGTGTCGGTAAACATTTTCCAGGCCATGGCAGTGTCAACGAAGACTCTCACTTGACCCTGCCTCGGGACAACCGTTCGCTAAACGCCATCCGGCAGCAAGACATGGTGCCATTCAAAACGTTGATAGAGCAGGGTATAGAAGCGATTATGCCCGCTCACATTGTCTTTTCTGAAGTGGATGATCAGCCTTGTGGTTTTTCTTCAATCTGGTTGAAAGATATTCTTAGAGAGCAGATTGGTTTTAGTGGAGTAGTTATTAGCGACTGTTTGACTATGGAAGGTGCCGCTTCAGCGGGAAGTTATACTCTCCGGGTTGAAAAAGCCTTGAATGCGGGTTGTGATCTCTTGTTACTCAGCAATAGGAAGGGGGTCCGGGAAGTTCTGCCCTGGCTTGAACAGTCTTCTTTCTGTCCGCCTGATTTTTCTTCACTTGAGGCCAGCGGCGGTCGAGCTTTGGAAGAACTGGTTACTCTGGATCGATATTTGAGTTGTAAGGACAGACTGGACTACCTTTCTGAACGATTCAAATGATTGTTCATAATGCGTCATATGCAGTGGGTGTTGTCTTTGGTGTCCATGTTCATTCCTTTCTCTCTTTATTCACCATAACTATCGCTCAACCTCTGAAAATAGCTATGACCCTATGTCGGATAAAAAGCAGCACATTTTCAGTTTTATAACACCATGTGTGACTTTTTCAGGTGTTCCGACAGCGGCAGGACTCATTATCAAAATACTTGGCCAATTGACTTATGACGGTTTCTATCTTGCGGTGGATTCGAACACACTGTGAACGACTGGACATCGCAGGAAAAAGGTGAAGCCAGTATTGTTGAAAATAGTTCCAGATTGCTATATATGGGAAAAATTTGACTGAACGCGAAATCCTAACTTTAATCGCAAAATCTGGTTCTTTTTATAATGCGTTGTTTACATGAGCCTGTATAAATACGCTTTTTTTCCGGTTCTGGCTATTTCCCTTTTGTGCCCGGCACCGACCGCGATTGCGTCGGTACCCATCGACCCGGTTCTGATCCACACCCTTACCCTGGACCCCAATCAGCCACCCATCACACCGCCCACTCTTAACAAGAACCATTGCGCACCACACGGAGCTTTCAGCATTGTCTGGCGTCAGGACGGCAGGTACATGGCGGTGGGGGTAGGTTCAGGTTCAGGGGATCGCAAATGTGGTTATACAGGCCCTGTGCTGATCTTTGATATGACCGACCCTCAGAGCCCCCTGTTGGTGAACACTCTTAACGATGCAACAGACTGGATACGAAGCTTGGCCTACCACCCCGACGGCACCCTGCTGGCGGCTGGAGGGGATGACGGAAAAGTCAGACTCTATAATGGCACCCACCCGGCCATGCCTCTGTTTTCTCTGAACGATGCAACAGACTTGATAGCAATCCTGGCTTACCACCCCGACGGAACCCTGCTGGCGGCTGGAGAGGATGACAAAGTCAGAATCTATAATGGCACCCACCCGGCCATACCTCTGTACACCCTGGACGATGCAACAGACTGGGTACAAAGCCTGGCCTACCACCCCGACGGAACCCTGCTGGTGGCTGGAGGGGCTGATGGAAAGGTCAGGATCTATCAGGTGGCAGAAAAAAATAACGCCGTCAGCAGTACCTCTGTGACGCCTAAAGCCACCTCGGTTAACACCTTCAACGAAGCGATAAGCAGTACCTTTAGCGAAGCCATAAGCAGCACCTTCAGTGAAGTGATAAGCAGTACCTCCAGCGAAGCCATAAGCAGTACCTCCAGCGAAGCCATGCCCCCCAATACAGTACCCGTGTCGTTGGTGACGTCGGTGATCTTTACCGGCACCCATTCCCTGTAGAATCTGGCGACAGTGGTATGTCAGCGGGCGGCACGACCGGGGTTGTAATCGGCACACTGGCCGCTGTGAGCATTTTGGTGGCGGCTGTGACAGTGGGCGTAGTCGTTTACTTTAAGCGATTCAGATCCGTAGAATTGAATAAGGTTTAGGGCTTGGGAATTTTTCATCAAATTCTTCCAGTTGCTTCTGGCTTCGCAAACCAGCAAAAACTTCTCTCTGCAGTGCAGCTCGCACATCACTGTGAACAGTCATTACGAGATCAATTTTCTGTTGTATTCTGTGCTCCATAGGGTGGTTATTTTCCGCTCTCCAAGATACAGACTTGATAGAATGATTTCTCTCATAGGGATAGAATCATGCTCACTGTTAAGTGTGCTGTTTACTATCCGGAAGTCGAATAATGTCTTTTTCTCTCCCTTTTCTTAAGGAACTGGATATTCCTCAATGGGTTATCCAGGTCGTTATTGTCGTGCTCATTTCAGGTGTTATCAATCTAATCGCCTCCAGAGTGTTTGCCCATCTTTCAAGGGATGATCGCACTCATCTAACACCTTGGAATGATGCAGTTATCAGGGGGCTCAGAACCCCTGTGACACTGCTGATCTGGGTCATCGGTTTCTCCTGGGCTGTCGATGTTATTGCCAAGGCTACGGATGCTGTGTTGCTGGACGGACTGAGTAATCTGAGGGATGTCATTATCATCACTCTGGTGGGTTGGAGCATAATCCGTTTCATTCGTCAGCTGGAACGAAACTTCCTGAATCCTGATCTGACTTCTAATAAACCTAATGATCCAACCACCGTTGTAGCCATTGGCAGGTTAATCAGAATCGTGATCATCATTACCTGTGTTCTCTTTATATTACAGTCACTTGGCTACAGTATTTCAGGTCTTTTGGCGTTTGGTGGTGTGGGTGGTTTGGCGGTCGGTTACGCTGCCAAGGATATGCTGGCCAATTTTTTTGGTGGTCTGATGATCTATCTTGATAAACCCTTCCGCGTAGGTGACTGGATTCGTTCGCCGGATAAGAACATTGAAGGTTATGTGGAATACATTGGCTGGAGACAAACCCGCATCAAGACATTTGAAAAGCGACCACTCTATGTTCCCAATGCCACTTTCGCCAGCATTTCCGTTGAGAATCCTTCACGTATGGAGAATAGAAGAATCAAGGAAATTGTCGGTCTGAGGTATCAGGATGGTCATCAGGTGGAAGCTATTGTTGGGGAAATTCGTCAGTACCTGCAAGATAACAATGAAATCGCCAAAGACAAGATAGTCCTTGTGTCGTTTAATGCCTTTGGTCCTTCTAGTCTTGATATCTTTATCTATTGCTTTACCTGCACCACAGACTGGGCAGAGTACCTCAGGGTGAAACAGGAAGTTCTGGTCAGGATAATGGGTATTATCCATTCATATAATGCTGATATTGCCTTCCCGACCCAAACGCTTGATCTTCCGGAAGAGTGGCTCAGTTATTCAGAGCAGGCACCAGCAAAACCGGCTTAACCTGCTGAGTACGGCCAGTTAATTTCTTCTGTTTATGCAGTGAAATCAAGCGGGGTAAAATGCTTTCAGATTTTACCCCTCAAGAATAATTTCAATGGTCTAAATATAACTGGGAGGGTGACAGCCGATATTCCCCTTACCATTGGGTTTTTCTTGTACGAGGAGCAGGCAATGTTCTGGGAAGATCTTCTTAAGGGGGATAACGTCCATCTACTAACAGCGCCTTTAGCTGCACTTATCGTTTCCTGGTTTAGCCACATTTTCCTCAGGCGATGGGCTCAATCCGAGAATCAATCGGTAAGGGCTTGTCTGGCCTCGGCTTTTCGACCACCTCTGCTGCTTCTGCCCTGGCTACTTTGTTTTTTTTATTATGCTCACTGGTTTATTGATCACACTGAAGAGGAAGGCCATGACTGGCTGGAAATCTCAGAAACTGTCACCTCGGTATTACTCCCTCTCTGGATTGTCCTGAGACTCACCAGACAATTACCGGCCATCGCCATGATCTCAGGCGTTCAGGATAAAGATCTCGACCTGGCCAGAACCCTGTCCCGGTTTATTCATATCGTTCTGATTGTTCTGGCGGTAATGATTCTGGCACAAAAGTTAGGCTACTCCCTCTCTGCGCTACTGACCTTTGGGGGGGTGGGTGGCCTGATTGTAGGTATGGCTGCCCGGGAGTGGTTGGCAAACTTTTTTGGCGGTTTGATGTTGATGCTGGACAAACCCTTTAAGGAAGGCGATTGGATTCGTTCTCCGGACCGACAGATAGAAGGGCACGTAGAACATATTGGTTGGCGGTTAACCCAGATAAGAAATTTTGATCGCAGGCCCGTGTTTGTGCCGAATTCGGTCTTCACCAGTATTGTCCTGGAAAACCCATCCAGGATGCGTAACCGACGGGTTGTTGAAAACTTTGGTATTCGTTATGAGGATCTGGATAAGATTCCAGCCATCATGAATCAGGTCACGGAAGGTTTTCTACAGCATCCTGAGCTGGATTGCTCAGAGCCCTATTATGCGCGTTTTCTCAAATACGGAGATTCATCACTGGAGTGTCAAGTCAGAGTACATGTGATTCCCAAGGGAAGAGTTGACTTTGTCAGAGTTCAGGAAGGTGTCATGTTGATCATTGCTTCTGCGGTACAAAAAGCAGGGGCAGAGTTTGCCTATCCGGTAATGAAAGTGATTCATGAGGCGAATGTTGAAAAGGAAGTAAGCAAATCTCCAAATAAGGAGATCCGCTGATTAAGATGAAATAACAGCAGGCCGATAAGGACTGGATGAATATTCTTATTGTTGAAGATGCCCGTGACCAGCGTTTAATGCTCTCCATAGTGTTGAAAAAACAAGGGCATCAGGTGCTTGAAGCTGAGAATGGCATAAAAGCTCTGGAGATTCTTCAGGAATATCAGGATGTCAGAATCATCATCAGCGATTGGATGATGCCCGGGATGGATGGCCTGGAACTGCTCAGGCAGACCCGAAAAACAGATCTTGGTCGTTATATTTATTTCATTCTGCTCACTGGTAATGCCGATCATGAAGCTGTTGTCGAAGGTATGAATGATGGGGCGGACGACTTTCTTGCCAAACCGGTCAATTTTGATGAATTGGCTGCCCGCCTCAAAGCAGGGATTCGTATCATTGAACTTGAGAAGCAGCTTGAACAGCAGAATAAGCAATTGATTGAAGCGATTCAGACCGTTGAGAAAGATCTTGAATCAGCCGCCAAAGCTCAGGAAGTTCTGCTGGCTCAGCCGACAACTATTCAACATGTTGCCTTTGACTGGTTTTTCAAACCTAGCAAAATCCTGGGTGGGGATATGTTTGGTTACCAGGCCATAGACGGTGAAACTTTGGGGTTCTACCAACTGGACGTGGCTGGGCATGGCATTCCCTCAGCGCTCTTCTCATTTACCCTGAATAACATTCTTTCAGAAACATCGGGCAGGGGCTCCATCATCAAAGAAACACTGGATCATGAGCCTTTTTATAAAGTGCGTGCGCCCGAAAAGGTTTTGGCCTCTTTGAACAGGCGGTTTCAGGTGACACCGGAATCGATGCTTTATTTCACTATTGCCTATGGACTCATTAACAGTCGCACAGGTCAAGTCACCTTATCTCAGGCGGGTCACCCGAAACCTTTATGGATTCATCGTGAAAAGGCCTACGTAGAACCTGTAGCAGGTGGAGGAGTGCCTATCGGTATGATGCCCGACATGGAATACACCTCCTGCACTTTGCAGTTTCGGCCGGGTGACCGTCTGTTTCTGTACTCTGATGGCGTGACAGAATGTGAAAACGCTGAGAGTGAGCAGTTTGGTGAAACCCGATTGCTGCAATGTCTGCAAGATACTTTAAATGATGATTTAAAATCAGTTATTGACCAGGTAGAGAAAAATGTCAGAGACTGGAGTGAACTCGACCGTTTCGATGACGATGTAACTTACCTTTTACTGGAATGGAAACCCTGAAAGCCAGGAGGATGGCATGGCGTTTGAAAACCACGAGGAAGGCCACTTTACGGTGGTCCGGATTGATGAGTCCCGTCTTGACGCTTCCGTTGCCGAAGTGTTTAAAACCTATGTGTTTGATTTGATTGAAGAGGGCAGGTCCAACATAGTTGTCGATCTTGCTGAGGTGCGTTTCATGGACAGTACTGGCCTGAGTGTGCTGGTAGCGGGTCTCAAGAAATTGTCGGGTAATGGTTCATTCAGTCTGGCTTGTGCTCAGCCTGCGGTGAGAGATCTGTTTGATCTTACGTCCATGGATAAATTGTTCAAACTCCATGGTTCTGTGGCTGAGGCCGTTAAAGGGAGTTGACATGTCACAGGTGCTGAAGCTGGAAATCGACAGCCAGTTATCCAATACAAGACTGGTGGCTATGGCGGTCAGAGGAGTCTGCGCTATGACAACGCTTTCTCCTGTTGAAATAAACCGGTTAGAGTTGTGTCTGGTAGAAATTGTCAATAATGCCATTGAACATGCCTACGACAATGAAGCGGGTCATCCGGTAGAAGTATGTGTCAGTATGGACAAGACTACGATGAATATTTCTGTCAGTGATTGGGGGCAGAGCATTCCCGATGATGTCATGCAGAATAAGACTGAAATGGTGGTTGATCCGGAGCAGCCGGAAGTCTGGTTATGCAGCGGTCGGGGCCTGCATATTGTGAACAAGCTTATGGACCAGGTGACCTATGAGTCAAACCAGGACAAGAATAGCTTTATCATGAAAAAAGAGCTGCGCCACTGACAGCTCTTTTTTACTCTGGATCAGCTGTCTTTCTGTTCGAAGATTCCGGGTAAAATACCCAGCTCCGGGCTTTTATCCTGATCAGATTCCATTTCTGGCAGTGGAGGTTTGTCGGGCTTTTCATAGGGCGTCAGCTTGAAAAGAACACCGATGACAGGGCTGTCCAGGTACTGAACCTCGTCAATGTTTGTGATTCTGCGACTTTCCTGCATATGAAAATTTCGGGAAATTTTCATGGTTTGGCCGTCAGGCGTTTTGACCAGTTGTAACTTTCCATCTGTGGTCGGTTTCTTCTGAGAGTCTGGGTTCGACTGAGATCCTCCCATGTTTTTTGCCAGTGCTTCCCACGCCAATTCACTGTACCAGAGATTGACTTTTACGTGCAGATATCGACTGGAACTGACTGTAACGGTGCCTTCCAGCATACCGGGCTTTTTGCTTTGTGTAGTATAAGTTCTAATTGTGACAGGCTTCGTACTTTTGCCGTCCTTGATTGGCATCAGCCAGGCTTTTTGCTCCAGAATCCGGTAGCTGCCATTTCTGCTCAGGGCACTGCTTTCCTTTTGTAACAACTGTGATGGGTAGGGTAGGGAGACAAAGGCATCCCGTTCCAGATCTATCTCGGGCTTTTTTTCAGACTGACCCAGCCTATTGGTTAGGTTACCAGTGTCTGTTACAGAGTCGGACGATTTCAGTTTGACGGCGTTAGCGGGTAGAGAGTGAGTTGTTATTTCTGGCCATTTCTCACTGCTATTCATGCTTTGTTCGTTCAGAAATACAATCATGTCGGCCTGATACCACTGAGTCTCTGCCTTTTGACCTTCCGCCATGGCCATCATCGAGACCGAACTCAGAAGCAGACTACCGATCGCTCTTTGAATTCTGCAAAAGGCGACATTGTGATTAACACTCATTTTTTTTAGCTCAAGGCTTTTCATAAAATCCCCGCTCAATCCTGTGCCTCGTTGACCTTCAGTCTGGCGGGCTGCTATACGCCGCCGCTGAGATATCTGAGAGGTGGATTTCAAAAGTGTGATCATGCAGTTTCGTATACAGTTTTAAAGACTCAGAGACGCAGAAGCAATCATAGATCGAGAAAATTTAAGACTGCTTCCAGGGGCGATTATGTGGCCAGTCGATCCAGTAATTGTTCAAGCAGCTTGAATCGCGCTTCGGCTTTTTCCATTGGGCCACTGTACTTCAACACGCTACTACCTTCCAGTCTGTAAAGGTGCGGCTCTGACTGGATTAGCTGAATGATCGCAACGGGATCGATGGCTGGCTGACTGTTGAATTCAATTCGGGCACTGCCGGCACCGGCATCGATTTTAATAATACCCATTTTTTCAGCTTTTAACCTGAGACGGGTCTGTCGGAACAGGTTTTTGGCCTGGTCCGGTAACAGGCCGAAGCGGTCAATCAGTTCAACCTGAAGGTTTTTCAGGTCTTCGCCGTTACTCGCAGCGGCAATTCGTTTATAGAGAATCAGCCTGTTGTGGACATCATGGATATAGTCTTCTGGTAGCAAGGCCGGCAGCCGCAGGTTCACATCGCTGCCTTGATGCAGAGGTTTGTCCAGATCCGGTGTTTCACCGTTACGGATCGCTTCCACCGCTTTTTCAAGCATTTCGGTGTAAAGTGTAAAGCCAACATTCTGAATCTGCCCGCTCTGATCTTCACCCAGCAATTCTCCTGCTCCCCGAATTTCCAGGTCATTGGATGCCAGCATAAATCCAGCTCCCAGGTCCTGAGCTTCGGCAATGGCTTCCAGTCTTTTCAGTGCATCCCTGGTCATGGACTTTGGCGCAGGTGTCAGCAGATAAGCATAGGCCTGATGATGAGATCGGCCAACTCGTCCTCTCAACTGGTGCAGCTGTGCCAGACCGAACTTGTCCGAACGGTGGATGATAATGGTGTTGGCATTAGGTATATCAATGCCTGTCTCTATGATGGTGGTGCAGACAAGGATGTTATGTCGCTTGTGATAGAAGTCGGACATGACCTGCTCCAGCTCTCTTTCACGCATCTGACCGTGACCCACAGCAATACGCGCCTCAGGAATAAGTTCCTGCAGATCAGAAGCAGCCTTGTCGATACTGGAAACTTCGTTGTGCAGGTAATAGACCTGACCACCGCGCAGTAACTCACGAAGAATAGCCTCTTTGACCAGTAATTTGTCGCTTTGTCGAACAAAGGTTTTAACTGACAGGCGTCGTGCGGGTGGAGTTGCGATAATCGAGAGATCACGAATACCCGACATAGCCATATTGAGTGTCCGCGGGATAGGTGTTGCCGTCAGGGTCAGAATATCGACTTCGGAACGCATGGATTTCAGCATTTCCTTGTGCCTGACCCCGAAACGGTGCTCCTCATCAATAATCAACAGACCCAGATTCTTGAACTTGAAATCACCCTGAATCAGTTTGTGGGTACCTATAATAATATCCAGTTTGCCTTCCGTGACTTTCTCTTTGAGTGCCTGAACCTGTTTTGCTGACTTGAAGCGTGAAGCTACGTCGATTTCAACGGCCCAGTCGGCAAAACGGTCACGAAAGCTTTCATAATGCTGTTGAGCCAACAGGGTAGTCGGTACAAGAATCGCCACCTGCTTGCCACTTTGTACTGCCAGAAAGGCGGCTCTCATGGCCACTTCGGTCTTACCAAACCCGACATCACCACAGACCAGGCGATCCATGGGCTTACCTTTGGACATGTCTTTTATCACGTTGACAATAGCCTGCTGCTGATCAGGCGTTTCCTCAAAAGGAAAGCCGGCAGAGAATGCATGATATTGTTGATCCGGTGCCGAAAAGGCAAAACCCTTTCTGGCTTCTCGTCGGGCATAGATATCCAGCAGCTCTGCCGCGGCATCTCTGGCTTTCTCAGCCGCCTTGCGACGTGCCTTGGTCCATTGCTCGCTACCAAGACGATGCAGCGGAGCATGCTCATCATCTGTACCGGTGTAACGGGCAATGAGATGCAGAGAGGCTACCGGAATATAAAGCTTGGCTTCGCTGGCGTATTCCAGAGTCAGGAATTCTGTCTCCTGACCATCAACAGACAAGGTATCAAGACCACGATACCGTCCTACACCGTGATCAATATGCACCACTGGAGCACCTTCTCTCAGCTCGGTAAGATTACGGATGGTTTGATCGGTGTCGGTCTCTGTCTCTCCTTTTCGCCGACGGCGCTGCATGACCCTCTGACCCAGCAGCAGAGACTCTGGAATCAGGGCAATATTCAGGTCGTTGAGAAAAAAGCCTGACGCTAACGTACCTTCGGTAATACCCAGCGTCTCTTTTCTGCTCAGGAAGGTGGACCAGCTATTGAAAGTATTGGGGCGAATGTCAGACTGGGCGAGCATTTCCAGCAGAACTTCCCGACGACCCGCACTTTCAGCCACCAGAAGAATCCTTGGTCCCGATTCAATCAGATCTTCAAGAGGTTGCAAAGGGTGATCGGCACGGGCATTCAGAGTGAGCTCAGGTAATGGCTGGTGATTAAGGTTGAAGCCGTCAGAAGAATCAACGATCTGGTCTGACAGCACAATGCGAGGGTATTGTTTCAGAGCTCGATTGATTTCTTCAGAAGGCATTAAAACCTTTACGGGAGGCAGAAGCGGGCGGTTGGGATCGACTTTCCGGTTCTCGTAGCGTTCTGTCAGATCCTGCCAGAATTGCTCTATCGCTTCCTGCACGCCCTGATATTGAATGATCGTTGTTTCACTGGAAAGATGATCAAACAGGGTGGCTGTCTGCTCGAAAAACAGGGGCAGGTAGTATTCAATACCCGGGCTTGCCAGCCCCTGTCCTATATCCTGGTACACGGGGCACTCGCGGTGATCCACGTCAAACGCTTCCCTGAACAGGCTTCGGAAGCGATCCCTGGAGGTCTTGTCCATCGGGAATTCATGTCCCGGGAGCAGTTCTATGTGATCAACTTGATTAATGGAACGCTGGCTTTCCGGATCAAAGATTCTCAGCGTATCGATTTCGTCATCAAACAGGTCAATCCGGTAGGGGGTATCAGATCCCATGGGGAAGATATCCATGAGTGAACCCCGGATAGCGAACTCGCCATGCTCGTAGACTGTATCAACACAGCGATAACCCGCCTGTTCCAATTGTTGCCTTTTCTCGGCAATAAGAAAGGTTTCACCCCGTTTCAAAACCAGACAGTTGGATTCCAGGTAATCACGGGGACACAGACGGTGCAGCAAGGTGGAAACCGATATTATCAACAGGGTCTTTTCGCTGCGGGGTAGTCGGTACAGGGTTTTCAACCGCTGGGAAATGATGTCCTGATGGGGCGAAAAGGCATCGTAGGGTAATATCTCCCAGTCGGGAAAGTGCAGGATGCGGGTAGACTGATCATCTTTCAGGAAGAAACTCAGTTCTTCTTCAAGAGCATTTGCCTGAGCGGAGTCAGGTGTAATAACCAGTAGCGGGCGACGGGTTAACCGGGCGGCACTGGCTATGGCGAATGAGCTGGTTGATTGGCTCAGCTGACCCCAGAAGGTTTTATGCCCCGGAGTCTCTGGAAGCTGGAAGGAAGATGAGTTCAAATTGGCCTGCGACATGAAAGGTGTTTTGTTCTGGATACGCTAAACCCGCAATTGTAGCTGTTCAGAACGGCATATACCATGCAATAGCGTCTTTGCAGCCTCGTACAAACAAAGAATGATTAAATGAAGTGTTAAAGTTTGTTGTACTTTGTTGCCAAGTGAGGATGAACTCTGGATAATAGCCCCGAAGCCTAAGGGCATATAAACGTGACCTGTGCCGCCTGAAGTAACCAGCCAGTTGCTTGAGAGTGGCAGTCTGACAGAAGTGAACAGCCTTGAGCTGATTAACAGCCTTGAGCACATAAAAAATACAGGATTGGAACCATGGAAAAAGACCATTTTCAGGACTGGAGAGAACGTGAAGCCTTAGCCGAATCCATGATTCCATTGATCGGCCGCTTGTATCGTGAAAATAACGTTGTGACTTCGGTCTATGGCCGCTCAATCATCAATCGTTCTGTAATTGATATCCTCAAATCTCACAAGTACGTTCGCCAGGTAGAAGGCTCTGCCTTGTGTGTACGTCAAACATTCCCCGTCATTGAAGTGCTGAGCAAGCTGAACCTGGCTCCGGGCCGCATTGATATTGGCAAGCTTGCATCCGGCTACGAGAAGAGTGAAGGCAAGCAGACTCTGGAAAATTACGTTCGCAGTCAGGTTTCCGAACTGGTGGATGGCAAAAATGGCCATGGCCATGATGACAGAGATGTTGTCCTCTATGGTTTTGGTCGTATCGGTCGCCTCATGGCCCGTATTCTTATTGAACGGGCAGGTGGCTCCGGTTTGAACCTGAGAGCGGTTGTCGTTCGGAAGGGGAAAGCTGAAAACGATCTGCAAAAGCGTGCCAGTTTGCTGAGACGTGATTCGGTGCACGGTTCTTTCAATGGCACCATCAGCGTAGATGAAGAGAGCAACATCATCTACGCCAACGGTGTAGCTATCAAGTTTATCTATGCCAACTCTCCGGATTCTATCGATTACACAAGCTATGGTATTAACAATGCCATCGTCGTAGACAATACTGGTGTGTGGCGTGATCAGGAGGGTTTGAGTCAGCACCTTCAGTCTACCGGGGCTAGCAGGGTTCTGCTGACAGCGCCTGGCAAGGGCGACCTGAAAAATGTTGTGTTTGGCGTTAACCATGACATCATCAATGATGAAGATCAGATCATTTCTGCTGCCTCCTGCACCACCAATGCGATCACTCCGGTACTGAAAGCGATCTGTGACAAGTTTGGTGTTGAGAACGGTCATGTCGAAACCGTTCACTCCTACACCAATGACCAGAACCTGATTGACAACTACCATAAAGGTTCTCGCCGCGGTCGCAGTGCAGCCTTGAATATGGTGATCACCGAAACCGGAGCGGCCAAGGCTGTTTCGAAGGCACTGCCGCAGTTGCAAGGCAAGTTGACTGGTAATGCCATCCGGGTGCCAACACCCAACGTGTCCATGGCCATTCTGAACCTGAATCTGTCTAAGGACACCACTGTAGACGAGCTAAACAGCTATCTCCGTGAGATGGCGCTGTACTCTGATCTGAAGAAGCAGATCGATTATGTGAACTCTTTTGAAGTGGTATCCAGTGATTTTGTCGGCAACCGTCATGCGGGCATTGTTGACAGTCAGGCCACCATTGTTGATGGCAACCGCTGTGTACTTTACGTCTGGTATGATAATGAGTTTGGATACAGCTGTCAGGTTAACCGTATTTTGCAGCATATGACCGGAAATCATCACAAAACAGTGCCTGTTCAGTAGCAGGCATTGGCCATCCGTCATTCATGGCAATAGCTGATGGAATGGACCCTATCCTGAAAAAGCCATCATATGCGCTTTTTCAGGATGCATCGTGTATTTCCGAGGTGCAGTAACTGTGCTGAACTTCGCCTTTAGTGTCCAGAGAATTCAGTCGTACGTCAAATCCCCATAACAGGTGCAGGTGTTTGAGGATTTCCATGGCGCTATCAGCGTGAAGGTTCTGACCCCTATGCATGGAATGAATCAGTGTCAGGGAGCGGTCTCCTCTTACATCAACATCAAAAACCTGAATATTAGGCTCCTGATTACCCAGATTATACTGGTTGGACAGTGACTGTCTGAGTGCTTTGTAACCTGACTCATCGTGTATGGCGCTGACTTCGAGAAAGGCTTTTGAATGGTCGTCGTGAATGCAGAAGAGCTTCATATCCCGCATCACTTTGGGAGAAAGAAACTGAAGGATAAAGCTTTCATCCTTGTACTGGGCCATGGCGTGATGAAGGGCCTTCAGCCAGTCGCTGTCCGTGAGGTCAGGAAACCATAGCCGGTCTTCCTGAGTAGGATTTTCGCATATCCGGCGAATGTCGCGATAGATATTGAAGCCCAGAGTATAAGGGTTTATGCCGGAATAACGTGGATCATCAAAATCCGGCTGAAACACGACATTACTGTGAGAATGCAGAAACTCGAGCACATAGCCTTCGTTGATCAGACCTTTTGCATAGAGTTCATGCATCAGCGTGTAATGCCAGAAGCTGGCCCAACCTTCGTTCATCACCTGGGTCTGCCGCTGAGGATAAAAATACTGGGCTATTTTACGGACAATTCGAATCAGTTCCCGTTGCCAGGTTTTCAACAGTGGTGCATTTTTTTCAACAAAGTAGAGAATGTTTTCTTCCGGCTCTGAAGGGAATCGTTTTCTCACTTTGGCAGGGTCTTCCTTTTTGCTTGGGACCGTTCGCCAGAGATCATTGATGTTTCTCTGAATATATTCTTCTCTCTCCCTCGCCTGGTTCTTTTCCATTTCTGCTGAAATGGCGGAAGGGCGCATATATCGATTGACTCCTTGATTCATCAACGCATGGCAGGCATCCAGAATCACTTCAACAGCGTCAACACCGTATTTTTCCTCGCACTGATTAATGTAGTTCCTGGCAAACAGCAGATAATCGACAATCGAGTCTGCATTGGTCCACTGACGGAATAGATAGTTACCTTTAAAAAAAGAGTTATGACCGTAACAGGCATGGGCAATCACCAGAGCCTGCATGGCCATGGAATTTTCCTCCATCAAGTAGGCGATGCAGGGGTTTGAATTGATGACAATTTCATAGGCAAGCCCCATTCGACCACGCCTGTAGTTTTGAAGATTCGTAAGAAATTTTTTACCAAAACTCCAGTGATGGTACATGAGCGGCATGCCTAACGAAGTGTAGGCATCAATCATTTGTTCCGAGTTTATGACTTCAATCTGGTTTGGGTAAGTATCCAATTCAAACTTTTCTGCCAGCTGACCAATGGCCCTGTCATAAGCGTCAAGTAGCTCAAAGGTCCACTCGGAGCCGGTTGAAAGGTACTGGCTATTCATGGCTATTTCACTTCCTTTTCGAAAAGACGACGGAAGACCCGGTAGACAGGTTACTGGGACTTCCTGACCCTGATGTACCACTCAGACAGCAGTCTGACCTGCTTTTCGGTGTAGCCGTGCTGTACCATGCGGTCCACAAAGTCGGCATGTTTCTTCTGATCGTCATGGGAAGCCTTTGCATTAAATGAGATGACAGGCAGCAGGTCTTCTGTGTTGGAGAACATCTTTTTCTCAATCACGGCTCTCATCTTTTCGTAACTGAGCCAGATGGGATTCTTGCCCTGCATATCAGCCCTGGCTCTGAGCACAAAATTGACCACCTCATTGCGAAAGTCTTTCGGGTTGGCTATTCCGGCGGGCTTCTCAATTTTTTCCAGCTCATCATTGAGAGCTATCCGATCGAGTATCTGTCCGGTATCAGGATCTCTGAACTCCTGATCCTGAATCCAGAAATCGGCGTAGGTGATGTAGCGATCAAAAATATTCTGACCGTACTCTGAGTACGATTCCAGATACGCTGTCTGAATCTCTTTACCCAGAAACTCCACGTATCTTGGCGTCAGATACCCCTTGATGAAGCTGATGTATCGCTCTTCAATGGCTTCGGGGAACTGTTGTTGTTCAATCTGTTGCTCAAGAACGTACAACAGGTGAACCGGGTTAGCAGCTATTTCGGTAGGGTCAAAATTAAAGACCTTTGAGAGTATCTTGAAAGCAAATCGGGTCGATAATCCTTCCATCCCTTCGTCGACGCCAGCCGCATCCTTGTATTCCTGAAGCGATTTGGCGTTAGGATCGGTGTCTTTGAGATTCTCACCGTCGTAGACCCGCATCTTGGAGTAGATAGAGGAATTTTCCGTGTCGGCTATCCGGGAAAGGACACTGAACTGAGCAAGCATCCGCAATGTATCCGGGGCACAGGGAGCTTTGTTAAGAGAACTGTGTTCAAGCAGCTTCTCATAAATTCTGATTTCCTCACTCATGCGGGTGCAATAGGGCACTTTGATAATGTTGACGCGATCAATAAAAGCTTCATTGGTTTTGTTGTTTCTGAATGCTTGCCACTCCGATTCGTTCGAGTGAGCGAGAATAATGCCTTCATAGGGAATAGAGCCCAAGCCTTCAGTGCTGTTGTAATTACCTTCCTGGGTGGCTGTCAGCAAAGGGTGGAGTACCTTGATCGGGGCCTTGAACATTTCGACAAACTCCATAATGCCCTGATTGGCCCTGCAGAGTGCCCCCGAGAAACTATAGGCATCGGGATCATCCTGCGAATATTCTTCCAGTTGTCGTATATCCACCTTGCCCACCAGGCTGGAGATATCCTGATTGTTTTCATCGCCGGGTTCGGTTTTGGCAACGGCAATCTGCTTCAGTCGGTTAGGATAGAGTTTGATGACCCTGAACTGAGTAATGTCACCTTTGTATTCCTCGAGGCGCTTAACGGCCCACGGGGACATAATGTATCTCAGACAGCGGTCGGGTATACCGAATTCTTTCGCAAGTAGCTCTCCGTCCTGCTCCGGGTTGAAAAGACCGAGAGGTGATTCAAACACTGGCGATCCTTTGATGGCGTAGAAGGGTACTTTTTCAATCAGTTCTTTCAGTTTTTCCGCCAGCGAGGATTTACCACCACCAACCGGGCCAAGCAGATAGAGAATCTGCTTCTTTTCTTCCAGCCCCTGGGCAGCATACTGAAAATAAGAAACAATCTGTTCAATGGATTCTTCCATACCAAAGAACCCGCTGAACGCTGGATACCGTTTGATCAACTTGTTGGAAAATATTCTGCTGAGTCTCGGGTTTCTTGAAGTATCGACAAGTTCTGGCTCGCCAATCGCTTCAAGCACGCGCTCGGCTGCGCTGGCATAGGTTCCGGGTTCTTGCTTGCATAGCTCCAGGAAAGCCTGAAGGCTCATCTCTTCTTCCAGGGTTGAGTCATATCTTTGCTGGTAATGTTCAAACAGGGACATGTTGCTCACTCCAACGGAATTCGTCTGCAGGTGAAGTGAAGATAGTTGAAAAGCGACTGATAACAATTAATTAATGAGAGAAGTATTTCACCCGCTCGATGGGAGAATGATGAAATACCCTCAACATGCAGACATTATCTAGCAGCCTGTCGGACTTAAGGCTGCTAGTAGCTTTCGAAAGCGGCTTCAAGCAGCTCGCAGGTGTATTCCGTTTGAGGATGGTGAAAGATCTGTTCGGTTGAGCCCTGCTCAATAATCTCACCGTCCTTCATCACCAGAATCCTGTGGCTCATGGCTTTTACAACCGCAAGGTCGTGGCTGATAAAGATATAGCTAAGATTGTGTTTTTTCTGCAGGTCTCTTAACAGCTTTATGACTTGAGACTGGACAGTCCTGTCCAGAGCAGAGGTGGGCTCATCAAGAATAATCAGTCTGGGCTTGAGGACCAGAGCTCTGGCTATGGCGATGCGCTGTCTCTGTCCGCCAGAAAACTCATGGGGATAACGGTGTCGCCATTGAGGATTAAGGCCGACCTCTGTCATGGCTTTTATGATCAGCTCGTCTCGTTCTCCGTTGCTGGCGAGCTGATGGATATCCAGTCCTTCGCCAATGATGTCAGCGATGGTCATTCTCGGGCTCAGACTGCCGTATGGGTCCTGAAAAACAACCTGCATCTGTCGTCGGTAAGGACGACACTGTTTTTGGCTCAGGGAGTGAAGGGCATCACCTTTAAAGTAGATCTGACCCTGACTCTCCTGCAGTTTCAGAAGCGCCATCCCGAGTGTGGTTTTTCCGGAACCGGATTCACCTACAATACCCAGTGTTTCACCTTCAGCGACTGAGATAGAGAGGTCCGTTACAGCTTTGATATGGTCGACGGTTTTGCGGAAGAATCCGGCTTTTACCGGAAACCAGACCCTTATATCCCGCCCCTCAATGATTTTATTCTGCGCCCGGGACACAGGTTCCGGTTCACCGGATGGCTCGGCATTGAGCAGTTCTATGGTGTAAGGATGCTTTGGTTGACTGAACACTTCTCCCGTGGCACCGGTTTCCACCAGTTCTCCGTTTTTCATGACACAGATTCGATGAGCAACATGGTGAATCAGGTTTAGATCATGACTGATAAACAAAATGGCCATACCCATTTTCTGCTGTAGTTCGGCCAGCAGCGACAGAATCTGTCTTTGTACCGTCACGTCCAGTGCAGTTGTGGGCTCATCGGCAATCAGGACTTTTGGCTCGCAGGCCAGAGCCATAGCAATCATGGCTCTTTGACGCTGACCACCCGACAGTTCGTGGGGATAGGCTGAAAGCTTTTTGGCTGGCTCCTGAATGCCCACCAGTTCAAGCAGCTCCAAAGCACGCTGACTGGCCTGTTCAGGATGCATGCCCAGGTGCAGACTGAGTACTTCACAGATCTGTTTATCTATCGTGTGCAGAGGGTTAAGGGCGGTCATGGGTTCCTGAAAAATCATACCGATCTGGTTTCCACGAACGCCTCTGATCTCCCTTTCTGATAAGGCCAACAGGTTTGTACCATCAAACAGAATCTCACCCTGGTGACTGGCATTTTCAGGAAGCAGTTGCAGTATGCTCAGGGCAGAAATGGATTTACCGGAGCCGGACTCGCCCACCAGACCCAGCGTCTCTCCCGGAAACAGTTCAAAACTGATGCTTTTTACCGCATCGCTGCTGCCGCCGCCCTGATTGAAGCGAATTTTCAGGTCTTTGATCTCGAGCAGGGAACTTGTCATTGTTTAGTGACCTGTAACGTATTTGCGTGGATCAAGGGCGTCACGGGTAGCTTCCCCAATAAACACCAGCAGGGTCAGCATCACTGACATCACCATGAAGGCTGTAATTCCCAGCCATGGTGCTTGAAGGTTGTTCTTGCCCTGGGCGATCAGCTCACCCAATGAAGGCGATCCGGCTGGCAGGCCAAAACCCAGGAAGTCCAGTGACGTCAGGGTGGTGATGGCTCCGGTGAGAATAAAGGGCATGAAAGTGATCGTTGCTATCATGGCGTTGGGTAGAATATGGCGGAACATAAGTCTGCCATCGGTCATCCCAAGTGCCCTGGCGGCCCGGACGTATTCCAGATTTCGTCCGCGCAAGAATTCCGCACGAACCACATCGACCAGAGCCATCCAGGAAAACATCAGCATAATCCCAAGCAACCACCAGAAGCCGGGTTCGACAAAACTGGAAAGAATGATCAGCAGATACAGGCTGGGCATACCTGACCAGACTTCAATAAACCGTTGCCCGATAAGATCTGTTCTTCCGCCGTAAAATCCCTGCATAGCGCCAACGGCAACCCCTATGAGAGAGCTGAACAGCGTTAGAATCAGTCCAAAAAGCACAGAAATTCTAAAACCGTAAATGACTCGGGCCAGAACATCTCTGCCCTGGTCATCGGTCCCCAGCAAATTCTCTGGCGTGGGAGGTGCCGGGGCAACACGGGCATAGTTGATCGTGTCGTAGCTGTAATGAATCGGTGGCCAGAGCATCCAGCCGTGGGGCTCGATCAGTTCTTTTGCGTAGTCCTGACGATAATCCATTTCCAGTTCAAACTCGCCACCAAACGCTGTTTCTGGGTAGATATGGAAAATAGGGGTATAGATTTCACCTTTGAAATAAACCAGAAGCGGCTTATCGTTGGCAATCAGCTCGGCAAATAAAGTGGTGAAAAACAGGAAACCGAAAATCCAGAGAGAGTAATAGCCCCGTCGATTGCTTTTGAAGCTTTTCCAGCGTCGCTGGTTAAGAGGGCTTATACGGGAAGGTTTTATGATTTGAGACGATGCCATCTTAATCCCTCGCCTCAAAATCAATTCTCGGGTCAACCAGCATGTAGGTCAGATCTCCCAGCAGTTTTACCACCATGCCTATCAGGGTGAAGATAAAGAGAGATCCGAAGACCACGGGGTAATCTCGATTAATGGCGGCTTCATATCCGAGCAGGCCAAGGCCATCCAGTGAAAAAATAATTTCAATCAGCAGCGAGCTGGTGAACAGAATGCCAATGAGAGCCGCCGGGAATCCGGATATCACCAGCAGCATGGCGTTTCTGAAAACATGGCCGTACAGTACTTGATGATCATCCAGACCCTTGGCCCGGGCTGTCTGTACATACTGGCGATGAATCTCATCGAGAAAAGAGTTTTTAGTCAGCATTGTTAATGTTGCAAAGCCACCAATAACAATACAGAAAACCGGAAGAACCATATGCCAGGCATAATCTGCCAGTTTGCCAATAAGGCTAAGCTGGTCAAAGTTTTCCGATGTTAATCCGCGCAATGGAAAGAAATTCCAGTAACTGCCACCGGCAAAGAGCACGATGAGCAGGATTGCCAGTAGAAAGCTCGGAATGGCATACCCCGTAGTGATGACCGCGCTGGTCCAGACATCGAACGGGCTACCATGTTTTAATGCTTTTCGAATCCCCATAGGAATGGAGATCAGATAGATCAGCAAGGTACTCCATAATCCAAGAGAGATGGAGACAGGTAATTTCTCTTTGATGAGGTCAACGACTTTCGCATCTCTGAAAAAAGAGTCGCCAAACTCAAAGCGAGCATAGTTGAGTACCATCTGGATAAAACGCTCATAGGCCGGTTTGTCAAAGCCGTAAAGCTTTTCAATGTCTTTGATCAGTTCCGGATCCAGTCCCCGCCGTCCGCGGTACTCACCGGATTCGTCCACGCTTACCTGTTGGATCTCAGCACTGCCTGAACCTCCGATACGGCTGATGGCATTGATTTCAAAACCTTCCAGTTTGGCAATCATCTGCTCAACAGGTCCACCCGGTGCGGCCTGAATGATGACAAAGTTCAATAACAAAATACCGAATAGTGTCGGAATCATTAACGCCAGTCGGCGCAGAATATAGCTTTTCATAATCAGATCTGACGTTTTGAACGACGTATCAACCAACCCAGAATCAGGATGGCTAACAGAATGCCAGCAGGCCAGACCGGCATGCCTTTATTGTCCTCATCTTTGTTTGAGCCATCGTCGGTTGTGTCTGAAGCCCTGATGATTGTTGGTTCCATCCACCAGGAGTCCAGGTCAAACTGGTAAAGTGGTTCCTGATCAGGAGTGCTCAGGGGATGCTTGAGCGGTTTCCAATAGGCGATTCTGTTACTGGCCAGATACCATTGGGGAATCATGTATGCATTCCAGAGCAAAACCCTATCCAGAGCTTTAACGGCGGCAACGAGATTTTCTCTGGACCCGGCATTAATCACTTCCTTGATCAGACCATCGACCACCGGGTTTTTAATGCCTATCAGATTTCGGCTTCCTGGCTGATCCGCTGATTCGCTGCTCCAGAAGTCCTTTTGCTCATTTCCGGGCGAACTGGATTGAGGAATGCGACTGACCAGCATGTCGAAGTCGAAGCTTCTGAGCCGGTTTATATATTGTGAAATATCCACGATTCGCAGACTAGCATTGATCCCCATGGCCTCAAGGTTTTTCTTCAGAGGCAGGGCTACTTTCTCCATACTTGAATCGTATAGAAGAATCTCAAATTCGAAAGGCTTGCCATTTTTCCTGAGAGAACCGTTTTCCAGTTTCCAGCCTGCCTGTGCCATCAAAGAGAGAGCTTGGCTCAGCTGACTTCGGATTCTGCCACTGCCATCCGTGTTGGGCAGTTTGAAGGACTCGCTGAATAACTCAGCGGGCAGTTGATCTCGCCAGGGCTCAAGGTAAGCCAGTTCTTTACCCTCGGGAATACCCGTTGCTTCCATATCAGAGTTGGCAAAATAACTCTGTGTCCTGGTGTAGCTGTTGTAGAACAGATTCTTGTTAAGCCACTCGAAGTCCATAGCGTAATTCAAAGCTTTTCGAACTCTCACGTCCTCGAAAATATCTCTGCGCAGGTTAAAAACAAATCCCTGCATCCCCTGAGGGGCTTTGGTTGGAAAGGACTCCTGAATCAGGTCACCTTTTTTAACCGCCGGAGAGTCGTAGGCGGTGGCCCAGTTCCTGGCAATATTTTCAAAGCGAAGATCGTATTCGCCGGCTTTCAGGGCTTGCAGTGCTACGTTGGCATCCCGGTAATAGTCGTAACGACGCACATCAAAGTTGTAACGGCCTCTGCTGACCGGCAGATCTTTACCCCAGTAGTCATCAACTCTTTCGTAGACAATGCTGCGACCCGCTTCGGCAGAACGGATTTTGTAGGGGCCACTGCCCAAAGGTTGAGTCAGGTTGGCCTCTTCAAAGTTATTCGATTGTGTTTCCCAGAAGTGTTTTGGAAGTACCGGGAGTTGGGAAATGATCAGGGGAAGTTCAGGGTTACGGTTGTGTTTGAAAACGAAGCGGACACTGCGTTTGGACAAGCTCTCTGCCTTGGCAATATCGCCATAGTAAGCCCGGTAAAACGGTGAGCCTTTATCCCTGAGCAGTTCAAAGCTGTAAACGACATCGTTAGCGGTGATCGGTTGTCCGTCGTGAAACCGGGCTTTAGAATTCAAATGGAAAGTGATGCCACTGTTATCAGTGGCAGGCTCTGCATATTCAGCCACCAGGGCATACATGGAGAAAGGTTCATCCGCACTGCTGGTCATCAAAGTGTCGTAAATCAGACCTATCCCCTCAGCCGGAGTCCCTTTTTCTATGAAAGGATTCAGGCTGTCGAAAGTCCCCATGCTGGCCATCCGCAGTGTCCCCCCCTTGGGAGCATTGGGATTCACATAGTCAAAATACTTGAAATCTTTTGAGTATTTACCGTCGCCATATAAGGAAAGGGAAGGGGATTTATTAACTGCGTTCTCTGCCTCTGCCAGGACAGGCATCATGGACAGGGAAAGAAAGAGGGTCGCAATGGGAAGGGCTTGGAAAATCGTTGTCTTTAACGATTTTTTTATCATCACTGTATGATTCATGGTTCGCCTGGATCGCATTGTTATAACTTTTGCCTCTAAACTATAGTCGGCTCCTTGACTATAGGTATTGCTTGTTGCGGAGTTATTTCGATTCCTGACAGTATTTTAAACACCGATCAATCCCTGCAGGCAAGGTCTAATTCAACAGAAAAAAATTATTGATATCTTTGGATGGCATTTAAAGTTGTAATGTGACCTAAAAGCAATCTTTCAGGCCGGATACCCAGCCGATTCACACTCTAAAAAAGTCGTCTTCAGACTATTAGTGATGGTTCGGACCATCATTAGCAGAGGCTGTTGGTGGTTTTTCTGTCTCATGCCACCATGTAGTCAGATCCAGAGCATAGAGCGGTGTAATCACAGGATGCCTCAGGGTGTCCCGGTAGAGGACATTCCAGGAAGGAGAGTACCAGAGAGGCAGAGAATAGTGTCCCCATAACAGAACTCTGTCCAGGGCATGAACCATGGAAAGCAGTTCTTTACGGCTGGTAGCCGATGGAATCAGGTTAGTTAATTGATCGACTACCGGTGAATGCACGCCCGAGAGATTTCTGGTTCCTGGTTGCTGAACGGTTTCCGATCCCCAGAAAGATGCTTGTTCAGTTCCGGGTGACGCGGTGTGTCGATAGGTGTGCAGTATGATTTCAAAATCCAGTTCACGTAATCTGGCTACCATCTGAAGTGGGTCTGTACGCTGAACATTCAAGGTAATACCAAGATGACTCAGTCCATCCTTAATGGAAAGCAGAACTTTTTCGTGCTCTTCACTGGCCACCAGAGCATTGAGAACCAGTGGTTCACCCCTGGCATTAACCTGCTGATTATTCTTTATCTGCCAGCCCGCCTGTTTTAACAACGTGAGCGCTTTTGCCTTGTTCAATCGGTCGCCCGATGCCAGTCGACTATCAGGTACTTTGAAAGGTTCATGGAAGAGAGCTTTCGGAAGTTCTTGTTGCCAGGGAGTCAGCCATTTGAGTTCATCAGCAGAAGGGGTACCACTGGCCGCCAGTTCAGAGCCTGCAAAAAAACTTTCAGCAGGTCGATACATCCCAAAGAAAAGATGGTTGTTGATCTGCTCGAAGTTAAAAGCATATCCCAGACTTTCCCTGACTCTGGCATCTTTTAGATAAGGTCGCCGTGTATTGTAGGTTAACGTCAGGGTTTGGGGGTTATGGTTCTTTATAACTTCTTGTATCAGACGGTATTTTTTAATGCGGTTCTCGCTCAGCTGAGTATTCCAGATCGTTGGATCTGTGATCAGTCTGAAATCATATTGATTACTGAAGAGTGACTCGAGGAGCACAGATTCGTTTCCGTAATATTCGTACACCATACGGTCAAAATTATACCGACCCCGGTTAACAGCCAGTTCACGAGCCCAATAATCCTTGTTTCTCTTGTAAGTGATGGATCGTCCGGGATTGATTTTAGCCACTTGATAAGGGCCGCTGGTGATGGGGACTTCAAGCCCGGGCGCCGGAAAAACCCTGTCTTTCCAGTAGTGTTCGGGAAGTA
>NZ_JAHHPS010000192.1:0-1895 GCF_024606275.1 Endozoicomonas sp. SESOKO4
TGAGTTCAGTCTTGAGTTTGAATACTCGGAACTGGAACGCACCTTTAAAAGACAGGCCCAGACTAATACACCGCCCGGAACCATACAGCTGGGAAACTCCGAAAGCCCAACTTCACCAAATCCTGCAGCGGATAAAGACAACAAACAGAGTGATTCAGGCCGCCAGACACGGCGCCAGAACAATGAAAAAAAACAAGACCAGCCAGGGCAGAATTATCCAGAACCTGATAACAAACCTACCGATGACAGTCATAATACATTGTCCGGGGATCTTGAGTATTACACCATCAGGCTGCTTCAAACCGAATATCATGTCAGCAAACGACAGGTGTTAGCGAATCTGCACAGGTGTGCGTCAGAAGCCGGTTTAAGGCTATCTTGTACGGATTGCGAACAAAGCGGGTTTCTACTTCAGGAAGTACTGCCTCACGCAGAAAGGCACTGGATAAGATGCGATCGGTGTCAACAATTCAGACCCATTGCAGGTACCCTTGACGCGCGCCAGGAAATGCTACAAAGCCATACCCAAAGTCATTGCGCTAAATACAGAAGGCAGGTACCGGGAACACCTTTAATGGACAATACTCTGACTCTGTTCCGTTTTATGATTCGTTTCGGAACGGAAGAAACCCTGCTCGACCTTTTACAACAATTCGATTTACCGATAGTCGCTGAGGATTTAAATCAGTCAGATCGTAACCACAGAACCGTGCTTCATGATCTGGCTCAATATACTTCACCGGCAGTCATTCGGTGGTTTCTTCGGCGTTTCAAACATTGGGTAACAGCTGCACTAATAGAGCTTCCAGACAATTGCGGCTGTACCTCAGCACATTACCTGTTTCAATATCAGTCAGAACAGGCCATCATTGAAACCATTCAATTTATTGGCAAGATGATTACCTGGGAATTGCAGTCCCGGCAGAACCACCGAGGTTCAACCCTGCTTCATATTCTTTATCACCGGAATTTCTTCCGGGCAGTGGCGGAAGTGTTTCAAAGATTACAAAATCAGACAGGCAGACCTGTTAGCCAGGATCTGGCAATGCAGGATTTCAGTGGCGTGAATCTGATGCATATTCTTTTTGCCAGTGGCAGTACCCCGCTGATTTATCATTTTATTGACAAGAATTATTCCCTGATGAGCGATGCTATGCTGGGGGCTGTAGCCCATAATGGCGAAACGCCACTGCACATACTGTTTGAGCAGGGTTCTTCATCTACCATTCAACGGTTTAATGACGGCTGTGGTGCCATTTACCTTTACTCTAGGGCTTTAGGCAGAAAACGAACCATTGATGGCTATACCCCGCTGCATCTTCTTTTTGCCAGAGGTGATATCGCACTGACCAAAGCATTTCTGGACAGCGGTTACTTTGATTATCTCACAGGATTAACAACCAACCATGCCGGTGTCTCTGTACTTCAGATGTTGTTACAGCATGCTTCTCCTGCAGCTGCATTGTCTTGGTACCGTTTGGGTGACCCTGAGCATCAGCAGCTTCTGAAAACACTTCTGGAGATCAACCCTGAACTCAGTTGGGACGAGCTGTTTCAACAGGCTGAGCTGCTTCAAGTCAGGTCACTGCGACTTGGCTGGTTGAAGGAAGAGCGAGAGAAACTTGATCCATCATTTGTTGGATCTTCGGCACCGCTTGCAGAGCCTTTGGGTTCATCAAAGCCATCAGCTTTGCCACTGTTTGTACCGGAAGAAGATGAACCTGGGGTATTTGAATCAAGTAAAGATACAAAAAGTCTGGCAGCACCCAAAACTGTTATATCGAAAGCAACGACTTCGGAAGTCGCCATTGCAAAGGCTGAAAAATCTTCAGAGGCTATGAGCATCACAGAAAAATCCATAGTCACTGTCGCCAGTGGTGAAAACCAGTTACACG
>NZ_JAHHPS010000193.1:0-4593 GCF_024606275.1 Endozoicomonas sp. SESOKO4
TGGTGAATGAGCACACCGGTGAATCTCATCCGGATACATTTTTCCCCGATCGGGCGTTTTATCGTGCCTGTTTTGAGGGGGGGTTGGATCATGTGGAGAAGTCACTGGCAGAGGGAGTCAATGTCAATGCCGTTTTGAGTGATGATTTCACTGCCCTGATGTTGGCATCTGGCAATGGGCACAAGGACGTCGTCGGACGTCTGATCAACGCCGGGGCGAATATCAACGCCGCCTGTTCGAACGGTGTCACCTCAGTGTATATAGCAGCTCAGATGGGCCATACCGACATTGTGAAAGCCCTGATCGAAGCCGGAGCGGATCTCGCAGCCCGGACTGAGGATGACAACACCGCGCTGTTCATCGCTGCCGGGAAGGGCAACACTGACTGCGTGAAAGTCCTGATCAACGCCGGGGCAGACGTCAACGCTGTCCGGACCTCGGATGGCGCCACCCCGCTGTTCATCGCAGCCCAACAAAATAACAGCGACTGCGTGAAAGCTCTGATCGAAGCGCGGGTGGACCTCAACGCCAGGACTGAAGGTGGCGCCACCCCGCTGTTCATCGCTGCTGCGAAAGGCAATACCGACTGCGTAAAAGCCCTGGTCGAAGCCGGGGCGGATCTCAACGCCCAGACTCAGGATGGTGCTACTCCACTGTTCATGGCTGCAAAAGAAAATAACACCGAGTGCCTGAAAATCCTGATCGAAGCCGAGGCGGATCTCAATATCGCCTTTTCGGATGGTGCCACCCCGTTGTTCGTCGCTGCAGCGAAAGGCAATACCGGCTGTGTACAAGTCTTGATCAAAGCCGGGGCGGATCTCAACACTTCCCGGACTTCGGATGGCGCCACCCCACTTTACATCGCAGCCGAGACGGGCAACACTGACTGCGTGAAAGCTCTGATCGGAGCCGGGGCGGATCTCAACGCCCGGAATCAGGATGGCGCCACCCCGCTCCTGATCGCTGCCGAAATGGGCAACACCGACTGCGTGAAAATCCTGATCGAAGCCAAAGCGGAACTCAATGCTGCCTTGTCGAATGGCGTCACCCCACTGTTCATCGCAGCCTGGAAGGGCAATACCCACTGCGTAGATGTCCTGATCAACTTCGGGGCGGATCTCAACGCCCAGATTAAGAATGGCTTCACCCCACTGTTCGTCGCTGCCGCGAAAGGCAATACCGACTGCGTGAAAGTTCTGATCAATGCCGGGGCTGATCCCAACGCCGCCTTGTCGAATGGCACTACTCCTCTCTCCATCGCGTCGGAGATGGACAGAACCGACTGCGTGAAAGCCCTGACCGAGGCAGGGGCAAGGTAGGGGGACAGAGGCAAGTATACACGGCTTTCATGCGCTCCCATCTTATGAGTTTTTGAAATGCGTGATGATTTAGCCACAGCAAACTTTGATAGACATACAATAGATGAACTACCCTACATTTTTCGTATCTGACTCGTGCTAACTGATTGACTGACACAGATGTTCACCTTATGGATGGCATTGCTCGCTGCTCTCTTCTCATGGACACTGAAGGCCGATCAATGTCCTATTTGTTTGACTTACTTCCATGAGCAAAGGAAAGCGCCTGTGGTCGTCAAAACCCAATGTTGTCGCCACCGCTTCGATCTGGACTGTATTTCGAAGTGTTTTTTTCATCAGCCCGTCGGCTCTCGCCGTTGTGCAATGTGTCGGCAAGATCCGATGCCTGTCCTGAATGAGAACACCGGTGAGTCTCACCCGGATACATTTTTCCCCGATGAGGCGTTTTATCTTGCCTGTCTCGAAGGGGATCTGGATCAGTTGGTGAAGTCACTGGCAGAGGGAGTCAACGTCAATGCCAATGTGGATAATGATTTAACTGCCTTGATGTTGGCAACCTTTAACGGGCACAGGGACGTCGTCGAACGCCTGGTCAGCGCCGGAGCGAATGCCAACGCCGTCAGTTGGAGTGGTCACACCGCACTGTCAATCGCTGCCCATAAGGGCCATGCCAACATCGTGAAACTCCTGATTGAAGCCGGGGCGGATCCCGACGCCCCCAGGCCCGGGGATTGCCCTATCCCTCTGTTCAGCGCTGCCCAGAAGGGCCATACCGGCATCGTGAAACTCCTGATTGAGGCCGGGGCCGACCTCAACGCCCCCCGGACTATGGATGGCGCCACCTCGCTGCATATCGCTGTCCAGAAGGGCCATACCGACATCGTGAAACTACTGATCGAAGCCGAGGCGGATCTCAATGCCCACCGGACTATAGATGGCACCACCTCGCTGCATATCGCTGCCCAAGAAAATAACACCGACATCGTGAAACTCCTGATCGAAGCCAAGGCGGATCTCAATGCCGCCTTGTCGGATGGAACCACCACACTCTCCATCGCAACCGAGTTGGGCTATACCGACTGCGAGGGAATGCTGACCTTCGCCGGGGCAAGGTAGGGAACAGAGACAGTTAAGGAAACAAAAGAGAGGCGTTATCTTATCCGGAAAACACGGCTTTCAGGTGTTAAGTTGATCGACAAGAGACGGTGAAAAGTCGAGATCCTGACAGGGCTGAAAGCTTCTCTGGGGCAGTTGAGGACTATTAACTGGGTAACTTGAGTTATTTTCTTGATCTATCCTTCCTCTCTTCACACCAGAATGCAAGGGCAGAATGATTAAGCACCCATTCTTTGCAGCACCACTTTTACTCATGACATTGTCTGTCGTCAGTCAGGCTCAACCGCTGACAAGGCGTTTGCAAGCTCAGGAAGCCACCGCCCGCCCTACAGGCTCTTTCAACAGCTACCTTTATTCTGACTCTGCCGGTGGTAAAGGAGGCTCACAGCAACATCGGCATACTTTGGGTTTAGATTGTTTCGTCTTTCCCTGTCACGGCGTTTGTCAATTCCGACCATCGTCCACTGGCAACGGGCCCACTGAAGGGCCAATCAATTCCGCAGAAAATTCGACAGACCACAAGGACGCAATGCCTGAACAAAGCTCATGTCCACATATGGACAATGGACATTGCCCGGAGTGCGCAGGTCATGTGACTAACACGGATCTACGTCTCACAGATGGCATTGCTCGCCCCGATATCCCCATGGACACTGACGTAACGCCAGAGCCTGATCCCTGTCCTATTTGTCTGGTTCACTTCCATGACCGTGATGAAGCGCTTGTGGTCGTCAAAGCACATTGTTGCGGCCACCACTTCGATCTGGACTGTATTTCCAGGTGTTTTGTTGATCAGCCCATCGGCTCTCGCCGGTGTGCAATTTGTCGGCAAGACCCGATGCCTATGGTGAATGAGAACACCAGTGAATCTCACCCGGATAAGTTTTTCCCCGATTGGACGTTTTATCTTGCCTGTTTTGAGGGGGACTTGGATCAGGTGGAGAAGTCACTGGCAGAGGGAATCAATGTCAATGTCGTTATGAATAATGGTTTCACTGCCTTGCTATTGGCATCCATCCAGGGGCACAAGGACATCGCCGAGTGTCTGATCAATGCCGGGGCGAATCTCAACGCCCGGACTGAGAGAGGTTCCACCTCGCTGTTCATCGCTGCTCAGAAGGGCCATACTGGCATCGTGAAACTCCTGATCGAAGCCAAGTCGGATCTCAACGCCCAAAATAACAATGGCGCCACCGCACTGTTCATCGCTGTTCAAAAAAATAACATCGACTGCGTGAAAGTCCTGGTTAACGCCGGGGCCGATCCCGACGCTGCCTTGTTGGATGGCACCACTTCGCTGTTCTTTGCTGCCCAACAAAATGACAGCGACTGCGTGAAACTCCTGATCGAAGCCAAGGCAGATCTTGACGCCTGTACCAAGAATGATGACACCCCGCTGCTCATTGCTGCTGCGAAAGGCAATACCGACTGCGTGAAACTCCTGATTGAAGCCAAGGCGGATCTCAACGCCCGGGCCAAGAGTGGCGCCACCGCACTGTTCATGGCAGCCCAAGAGGGCAATACTGACTGCGTGAAAGCCCTGACCGAGGCCGGAGCAAGGTAGTTAACAGAGGCAAGACAGGGAACAAAGGAAAGACGTTATCTTTTCCGGTAAATACAGCTTTCAGATGTTAAGGCGATCTACAAGAAACGGTGGAAAGTCGAGACCCTGTCAGGGCTGAAAGCTTCTCTGGGGCAGTTGAGAACAGTTGACTGCGTAATCTGAGTTATTTTCTTGATCTATCCTTCCTGTCTGTTCACCAGAGTACAAGGATAGAATGACTAAGCACTCACTCTTTGCAGCACCATTGTTAATCATGACATTGTCCGTCGTCTGTCAGGCTCAACCGATGACAAGACGTTTTGTTGTCGAGACTGAAAAGAAGCCATCCTTTAATCCGATGAAACAAAAAGAGCTGGTTCAGGATCACCCGTTTGCGGCCATCATTATGATGCCTGGCTCTGGAAATGCCCGGCAACAACACCCGCCATCAGAGTCATCGGGGCAGCAAACTCAGGGTGCCAACGCCTGCCCTGCAGGCTCTTTCAGCAACTCCTTTTATTCTGACTCTGCCGATGGTAGCGAAGGCTCACAGCAACTTTTGCATACTTTGGGTTTAGATTGTTTCGTCTTTCCCTGTCATGGCGTTTGTCAATT
>NZ_JAHHPS010000194.1:0-1627 GCF_024606275.1 Endozoicomonas sp. SESOKO4
ATGTTTTTTTTCTTGCATATCTCTATCAGGGTTTGCGCTTTTTCCAGCTCTTCCTTACTTAATTCGTAATGGATATTTTCTTTCACTTGTTCCAATGGGTCGTCAGGGATCTGAGTGTCTGCCGTTTTCTTTTTTTTGGCCGCTGGTCCGGCAGCTGCTTTTGAATGAGTCCTCTTTCTACCCGAGCCCTTGTTTTTTTTCTGAACGGGTTCTGATGAATCCCGCTCTGTTTCTTCCCGGATTCGTTTTGCTCTTTTATTTTTGTTAGTGCCCGAAAGGCACTTGTTGCACAAAAACGCTGGATCTGATAGCTCATTGGCTATACGACTTAATTCCTGTGTATTCAGTGCCTTGTCACATTTTGAACAAGTGACAACCGAACTTCCGGTATCCTGAAAAATTGAGGGTTTCAGTGGGTCATCGCCTCCGAGACCACTGCCGTCTGTCGAGCCGGTTTTCTGGTTACCGGCAGCGACTTCGCAAATCTGGCCGGATTGGCCTGTTGTTCTGGTCGTTGATGCTTTGGTCGTTCTGGAGTGCTGGCCGTTTTTCCCGGTACCTGCCTGACGGCCTGAATATTTGCCAGCAGCGATCTCACGGTAAACACTAAGTTCCTGACCATTCTCTGTCAGCCATGTCTGAACCAGACACGAATACATCATGGCAGGCCCTGATCTTTCGAGATCGAAAAGATCCGCTTCAATCACCATGATCCGGTCTGACAAAATTCGAGCCAGCATGGATTGCCCCGTCATAGTTGCCCATTGCCGTTTGATCCGTAACATTCGAAGCAGTTGCCTTTTTTGTTGCAGGCATTTTTGAACAGGGCCAAGAACAGAGGCAAGGTCAGGCACGGGCTTTGGGTCAGGATTCCAGTGGTTTCCGTCAGGTGGCTTATCGCCATCGTCTCCCCCGGCAGCGCCGATGGCGATCAGCGCAGTGGAAGAGTGCTCTGGCGTCTCAGGGGGCACAAGCATGAGATCAATGCGGTGTGTATGCTTCATTGGCCAAAGGGGTAGGGGAGGCCGTTGGAGAGACGCAAGAGGTCTGTTATTCGGCAGCAGCTTAAGCAAACGGAGGGCGAGTGGCATAAACCCAACCGAATGAAGGTCGGGCGGTTCAGGTTCAGCCAACTTATTGGTGTATAAGAAATTTGCTGGTAGCGGATTTGAGCCGACCAATCCCACTGCGGGCAGTGACTCCCCAAACATTATGGTCACTAACAGAAGCAGTGATTGAACCATCGAGCAGATAGCTTTGTTTTTTTGTGGGCGTCGCATAGACCCAGGCTCATTGATTGACCTTTGCTATTTGCACCAATGTATAGCAGCGCATTGGCCATTGTGCCATGAACGGAGTTAGCGAAGATCAAGCAACTCTAATTCCTGACAACTTTGATAAACATCAGGATCAATCTCTGATAATAATGGGTCTTGCCTTTTTAAGCGCTTTATTTTGCTGAATGCCCGTTGTCTCCATTTTTCCAGCATGTCGTCAGCAATATCGATTTTGGCTTTTTTAAGGACGGTAACGGCATGCATAAGCTCCATTTCATCCCTGTACTCGTCCAGCAATGTCAGTATTTCGGTGCCAAAAACTTCTGTCTGGTTGAGCTTTAACCATAAAC
>NZ_JAHHPS010000195.1:0-1388 GCF_024606275.1 Endozoicomonas sp. SESOKO4
ACAAATTTTGATCATGAGAGAGGAGCAGAGGAGTACTTCGTCTATCGATTCACCCACTCTGAATTTAATCTCCAAAAAGGCGCACACAGATTACCAGGCTCTGAAAACGCTGCATTGAATGTTGTATGTCATCAGGCTAAAGGACAAGTGCAGTTGACTATGAGAAATACTAAAACCGTCGTATCTGTACTCACTGAAACTGACCCTTCAGCATCCGGATTACATTTAAGCAGTGGTGTGTTGTTTTCTATGAGACTCTGGCTCAAGGAAGACGTCCTGCGCTTTGTCGATTCTACCTGTAACAGTGTCGTTGATCAGTTTGGGAATGATCTATCGATTGACTCAGCTACCCCGTTAGATCCTGATCACTATATGGGTGACATCCGCGGCAGTTATTGTACTGATGTTAATATGGTTCAGGGAGCATTTGGATTAAAAGACAGAGAGCAGGCATGGGGTTGGATATTAGGTGATAATACCGGTGAACTTGGCTGTGCATCTTCATTGGAGAAGACTTATCGAACAGGCTTTGCTTCAGTGAGCGCATGGTCTACGGCAGGTTTCGAAGTTGCGTGTAATGGCACTATGCCAACATCCGTTTCAACCACATTCTCTCCAGATACAACTCAGCTATCTAATGTTTCACAGATAACTAATGCTTCACACATATCTGCCAGAGTGGTAGGTAACAAAAGCGCTCTGGCCATAAACAGTGATAGGACGGAAGGATTAACTGAAGAGCAGAGAACTGTTTTGGGCGCATGCGTTGGCTTTTTTTTATTGGATCAAGTCATTACCCAAGTCTGGTACTTTTATTCAAACTACATCACGCAAGCCAGGACAAAATATATCAGTCAGGTGTCAGCGGCTGTGTTAGGTTTCGGCCTTCCGTTATTCCAGTCGGCATCACCCTGTTCCGTGGGGATGAGACCACTTGTACAGGAGTTTCTATTGCTAAGCAAAGATCAACCGTAGTTTGTTATTGTTCATAGCCTGTCCCCGGGAAGGTAAAACCCTTAAGTCGGTAATATGGATTATAAAGCAGCATTACCAAACCCGTTGTGAAGCATCGCCTGCTTGGCTGGGCTGCGGGCAGTGATACAAGACAGGAACCCGCAGGGCAGCCATCCGCTTTTTTGTTCCATAAGCGTGGATGAGAAATCCAAGTCTGTGGGGTTTACTTGATGCTGGAAAAAACAGACGTCAAGAGGTTCGTTTTTTATTGGAGAAGGCTTTACCTTTATTTATGAAATATCCGGTCTAGGATAAATAACGACTTTAAAAAGGATTGTTATAGTAAGGATGCTTCTGTTTGAGCGTTAAAAACTGGACAGAGTGCAGTTATGATTATTTCCAGATCCGGGTTAGCAGGTGCTCTTTTGTCGGTA
>NZ_JAHHPS010000196.1:0-2771 GCF_024606275.1 Endozoicomonas sp. SESOKO4
AACCGCCGACCCTCTGCTTGTAAGGCAGATGCTCTCCCAGCTGAGCTAATCACCCGATTTCTTTGCGCGATGCATTGCGCTGAAGTCATGCGAATACTATGTAGATCAGGTGGTAGTGTCAAGGGCAGAAGCATGTAAAAAAACAGAACTTTAGCACTCTGACTATGAATTTCTTTGTGCTCTCAGCATTAGCGAACAGCCTTAATGGGTTATCGCAATGCCTGAGTCCAATTTTGAAGTTCAAACACTCCCTTTAGAATTCAAAAAAGTACAAACACTTAATCTAAATAACTGCCGCTTATTGAGAGATGTTAGGGCCTGGGATTAAGCCCTTTCACCAAGCAGGATCAGTTCGCAAGATGCATATAGACTTTTACTCGGCCTTCCTCTTTACCTCGGTCGATTTTGATTTGTTGGATAATCACTTCATAGCGGGTATCTAAAACAACCATCCAGGCCAACAGCTTCTGATAAGCTGCATCTTCGACCCAAACTCCTAAACCTTTACGATCCGGTTGAACACGACTCAGTGTCAGATCTGATTGTTTGGCACTGCTCGATACAATCGAAGAAAGGTCTTTTTTAGCAGCTGCAGACCTTTGTTTCCTATGAGCCTGTTTTGCCTGATCAATATTCTCTGCCATCCAGTCATAAATGGATTGTTGATGAGCGAACTCTTCCTGCTGTTTTTCACTCCATGCAGTGATGGGCTCCCAAACGAATAGATAGGCTGCAGCCAACAGAAGGACAGCCGTCAGAAAATGCATTGCTCTACGATCTTTTTGTGACATTAGCTCATACTTAGCCTGAAGCTGGAGCCAGAGCGGACTTCTTTCGAGTAGATGGGTCAGTTTCATCAGCTTCACCTGCCTATGGTCATACGGGCATTGACGCCCGCTTTTTCCTGAATTGCACTGTCCAATCGTGCGCTCAGCCCGGACGATTTTACTGCTGCCAGAAGCTTATCAATTCCTTCAAGACTGTCTGCTTTCAACTCCAGCACCATCTTTCCTGAAGCATCATTGAAATCCATGCTGACCGGCTTCAGCTTAAAATCAGGTAAAGAAGATGACACAGCAGAAACCTGTTGCAACAGAGGTAAGAAGGCTTCTCCACTGACCTTTTGCCCTGCATTTTTCAATCGACTTTCCATGCGTCCCTTCAAGTTAATACTTCCAGCTGAATGGGCCTGAGCCTCGAGCACCTGCTGATCCTGTGGAAAGACTTCCAGGTAGAGCGCGGCGGACTCCTGCCAGTAATCCTGTGCTTTTTGTTGATACATCAACCCTTCCCCGACTTTTAAGCCCAACTCAAGCAGTAGCCAGATGGAAGCCACCAAGGCAAGAGGCTTCCAGCGACGCATCTTGCGGCTAGCCCTTTTAGGACATTGATAGGGGCCATGACGAAGATCCACTAATTCGGCTGATTTTCTGGAAGAAAAATACAACGACGCCAGATATTCAAAAGCAGTATTGGTCAATGGTTCTTCTACCACCAGCCAGCCGTTTTCATCCAAGCATCGTTTCACTTGTTCTCTCTTCTCAGTAGCCAATGGCACCAGACCATCTGCAAATTTTATTCTGGCACTCACAAGAGCTTCAGAATCTTCAGCTACCAGCTCCTCATCAGTCTGAAGAATGTCTTCAGTGGTTTTTTCTCCCCAATGGCTCAGAACAAACCTAAGTGCTTCATAGTCAAGGCAAACAGTGGAATGGTCAGGAGCGGAAAGAATGCAGGAATCATTTTCAAGAAGGAGGTTTAATTCCCGCGGCACGCCCTGCAAAAACTGAAGTTCAGCGATAACTTGCTGGGCAGAAATCCCCTGCTCTTCAAGACAGGATAATAGAGACTGCATCTGTTCATGTGGAACAGCTGAAACGGAAACCTGGTCACTCTTGCGGTGTTGATAGCTGGCCAGATGCATAGACTCAATGTCATCGGCCAACTCTTCTTCAATCATAAAGGGCAGCGCGGTTGAAAGATGCTTTCGCTGGCCGCTATTGATAGGCAACTGCTTGTGAATGACCAGAGTCCCTGGCAGAAGCACTACCACCTGTTCCGGCATTTCTTCTTCCAAGGTGGATTCGTCCAGCTCTGTGTCATCTGGTTTCTGAATAACAAACCGAACCCAGTCATTTTTGACTTGTCCCAGTTCAGAAATATGGAGATCCCCGGAAAGCTGCCCATTCTCGGCAAAAGCCCCCCACTGAACTCGACTGTTTGGCTCAATCCGGGAAACCGGTGGGGGTATCCGAATCAACAGGATGTTTTTCATTATTAGACCTCAGGATTCCTTCTTGGCACTTACCCAATAGTCGTTGGGTCCAATCTCACGACCGGCGATTTGAACCTTTCCCTCTGCATTACGATACATAAGGGTTTTTAAATAGAATGCAGTATCTCGATACGTTGCCTTGATGTAAGCAGTGAAATATTGGCTGGCAACATCCAGAGGCACTTCTTTAAGAGCAGCAGTTTTGTCTTTCAGGGCTGGTAGCCTGGCCAGATCTTCCAGTCTGGGGAACCCTTCTGCACTCCGAGCATCAATAATAGCCTCTACATCCCCTTCTGTGAGTTTATCAGACAGGGCGCCAATCACTTCGGGCAAAGCTGCGTTAACGTTGATCCTGGAAGTCTTAGGCAAAACGGCCACCAGAGGCGCTAACAATTCAAACTCAGCACTGCCAACCCCCTGAATCAGTCTTAACTCCGATACTGAAACAAACGGAGCATCGGCCGTTCTTAGCGGCGGTTCCATGACGAGATAATTA
>NZ_JAHHPS010000022.1:0-7294 GCF_024606275.1 Endozoicomonas sp. SESOKO4
TTCCATGCCCCTGCGCTGGGCTATTTTCAGCATACCATTGAGAGGATGGCTGCCGCAGGCCTGACCTCCCGTCAAACAACCGCTCATTTGTTCTATGGCTCTGGTCGTCAGACTGTCACGCTGGTTGGCTTCTTCATAGCTGAGGTAGTGACTGAGGTCTGAGCTGATGACGATCAGGGTTTCATCGCCGCCCCAGAGAAAGTCTATAACTTCAGCAACGGCATAGGGGGAAGCATCACCCACGACCAGGGGAATCAGCTTGAAACTGTCCAGAGTACTTTGAAGAAAGGGGCACTGCACTTCCAGACTGTGCTCATTGGCATGAGCTGCATCCAGAGTGTGTATCTGATTGAATTGACTCAGGCTTTTGATGGCATCGGTATCCAATGGAATATCGCCTATGGGAGTCGAGTATGCCTCGCAGTTCGGAAGGGCTATCCCCTCAAACGCAACCTGGTGAGAAGGACCCAGCAATGCCACTCTTTTGATTTTGCTGCGATAGGTTTCCAGCTGTTTATAGCCTGATGCAGCAATAGCTCCTGAGTAGATGTAACCGGCGTGGGGTACGATCAGGACTTTAGGCGACAGTTCTCTCTCAGTGGCTTCCGACATCAGATTAGTGACAACGGTTTTCAGGAGTTCCGGTTCGTCGGGATAGAAAACACCAGACACTGCAGGTTGTCGAATGTTCATTGAGCTTTCCCCACGGATGAGCGGCTCTATAATTATAGTCAGCGAACCGAGTGAGGCACTGTCATGATAAATGGGCTCGGTCAGTCTCCATCTGACGATTTTCCGCCTGGCAATTTTCCCACCGAATACTGGCACTGTCTTGAGGATGGTCGAATTCAGTGTGATGTTTGTCCCAGAGCTTGCAAGCTGAGGGAAGGTCAGCAAGGGCTTTGTTTTGTCAGAGCCCGGCATCAGGATCAGATTGTTTTGACCAGTTATGGGCGCTCCAGCGGTTTCTGTATTGATCCGATAGAAAAGAAACCACTGAACCACTTTTTACCGGGTACTCCGGTTTTATCATTTGGCACAGCAGGCTGTAATCTTGCCTGCAAGTTCTGCCAGAACTGGGATATGAGCAAGTCGAGGGAAATGGACACCCTGGCTGATCAGGCTATGCCTGAGCAGCTGGCTCTGGCTGCGTTGGAAAAGGGCTGCAGAAGCCTGGCTTTTACCTACAATGACCCGGTGATTTTTATGGAATATGCCATAGATGTTGCGCTGGCTTGTCATGAGCAAGGTATTTGCCCGGTAGCCGTCAGTGCCGGTTATATTTGCGAAGCCCCCAGAGAAACCTTCTTTCAATGCATGGATGCGGCCAATATTGACCTGAAAGCATTCACTGAGTCTTTTTATAAAAAAATTTGTGGTGGATCTTTACAGCCCGTATTGGAAACTCTGAAATATCTCAAGCATGAAACAGAGGTATGGTTTGAAATCACCACCCTGCTAATTCCCGGAGAGAATGATTCTGATCCCGAGCTTAACAGTCTGTGTGAGTGGGTCGTTGAACAACTGGGCGTTGATGTGCCTATTCATTTCACCGCCTTTCACCCTGACTGGAAAATGATGGAGCATACACACACGCCCGCTGGTGCTCTTGCCAGGGCAAGAAACATTGCTATCGGAAAAGGCATTCGTTATGCCTATACCGGAAATGTACACGACAGTCATGGGGGGAGTACCTGGTGCCATAACTGCGGGCAATTATTGATTCAGCGAGACTGGTATCAGCTGGGGATCTGGAACCTGGCATCGGGTTGCTGCCATCAATGTGGTGAAAAGGTAGCCGGTGTTTTTGAAGAGCAGCCCGGTGACTGGGGAAGCAAAAGAATTCCTGTACGAATGAAGCCCTGAACGCTATCAGGATAGCCGCTTCTGAGCTTCCCCCGCTCCAGTAGAGTAGATACCTCATTCAGTTTGTTTATGCTGTGCTACATTGACTGAGTTTTACTCACCAAAAGTAGCATTATGAAGTTATCCTTAATCTTCTTTTTAGCCTTGATATATCTAAATTTATTTGTGAGTAGGCTTTATTCAGATGATAGAGTTATATTGAGTGGTGAAGAAGTATGTCATTATCTAAATGCTTCAAACATAACCAATATTAACGGATCTTCTATGGGCGAGACTCATGGTTTCTGTCCGATTGAACAGGTATCAATCAAAACAACTTTTCTTGATAATATGTCTCCATTTTTGGAGGAAATTAAAAATGATTTTAAAGTAGGGCTCTGTTATGGGTTTTATATACCTGCTGTTGGCGTACTGATTATCACTCCATTTTTACTTTTGTTTAGTAAATATATAGCTAGCCCATACCATGTAAACTCACCTACTATGCAGTCAGCCTTTTCAATTTCAAAAGAGGAAGCATTGAGATTCTATAGAAGTGCCATAGTTAAGCGTTATTCGAAATCAATTATTGCAGCAGCAGAAGAAGAATTTATTTATCGTTTTATTGGCCTCACCGCTATAGAGTCTCATGTAAAATATTTACTTGGAAAACTTGAATATGATAGTGATGAAATAAATGGCAAGTCTCAATTTTATGCAATTACTATATCCTCAATCGTATTTGGTTTATTGCATCTGAGGAATGTGAATCCTCAAATTGCCCAAGCTTTTATTGCAACTGTTTCTGGTTTTTATTTTGGCTATATCTATTGTGAAAATGGGATGATTGCACCTTTGACCGCTCATATTGTTAATAATGTGCTGCTACTTTCAATAGGAAAAGTTTTAAGCTGGTACGGAATTCGATTACTCACTGGTGGCTTCAAACAATAGGTGCGAACGACTCCCTGATGATGACTCCCTCCAGGGCTGAAGCCTGGTAGCTAGCTATGTTGACAGAATTAAGAGGTGCCCCTCCATTTTTTAATAAGAATATTTGAAAAGAGAGGGAACTTATCTACAGTTGCAAAGTCGAATCATAAAAATACCAATTGAATGGACTATTTTTTCAAAAAACTTAATGGAGAAACTTTCTTATGAAAACTTACTGGAAAAAAATGCTGAAGTGTTCAGTGTTAGCTGGACTGTCCTGCGCTGTTCTTACCGGGCTTAAAGCTGACGAATCTGTACAGGCGTCGCAAAAAAAAGTGGACTTTGAGCTGACACTCGAAGTAAATGCTAAGCCTCTTGCCGAGCTTAGAGGACAATTTATGAGTCCTGACGTCAGATGTAACGTCCATTCAACTTCATGGAATCATGATTCTTCCATGTTGGCAGCTGGAGTAACATGCAAGGACGATCGTAATGTGACAATCCCTCATGTACAAATACTACAGAAGGATATATTAACTTATAAATCAATTCGAATTCCGTCGGGTCAATCTGTAGACAAAGTCAATGCCGTGTTTAGCCCTGATGGCTCACTGTTGGCGGTATCAACGAACGACAAGGGAGTCAGGTTCTATGACGCGAAGAACAATTTTATTCTTAAGCATGAACTTCGTGATAATAACCACACCTATCCTACTTTTGCATTCAGCCCTGACGGTACTTTATTTGCGGTTGAGGATAACCACGATGTAAAGGTGTACAATGTAAAGCGTGATTTTCAGCACGTGGGTACGATTTATAATATTCTGCCGGTTAATTTGAGGTTTCTGTCCGATAACACATTGCTGGTCAGGACTCCATCTGGTGCCTATGTTCTACATTCAAATGATTCATTTAATCTCCATGACATTGTGTACTCTTTCAGATTTAGAAAAGGTTACTATGCTAAAGGTTTGGATTTAAGTTCAGACCGTTCTCTGTTGGCATTCTCAACCCGGCGTGCTGGAGTCTTTTTTCAAAATAGTGACCCCAGAATGATGTGTGAAAAATACTTTCCCTGCTTCGGCTACAACTTTATCAATAAAGATTTTGTCCAAACTGATCTTATTGGCATAACCAGTATGGCATTCAATAATGATGGATCTCTATTGGTTGCAGGTGGGATTGGTTTTGATGATTCTGTTTCTGAAACTGTCAGCATTTTATCGAAAGGTGAATCGGGGTGGTCTGAAATGAAGTCTATCAAAGAACCAAAAACGGCTATAAATAGCGTTAGCTTTAGTCCCGATGGTGAATTGTTGGCGGTAGCCGGGGTTGAGGGCAAAATCTGGTTATACGAAGTCAATCCGGTAGATGAAATAACGCCATCTGAAATGCCAGCTGATGAAATACCGCCTGAAATGTCAGCTGATGAAATACCACCTGAAATGTCAGCTGAAACGCCAGTTGAAACGACCAGCTTGCCCAACTTGCTCGCTGAGTACACGAGGTGCGCTGTTTTCGGGCAGTGTAATTAACGTTAGCTCGATTATAAAAAATGACATGAGAGTCAACTGATAACTAAATTATGTTTACAAGCTAACAGTAAACACCAGTCGTGGCTCTCATTTCCCTGCTTAATCTATTCTATAAACTCCATGATTTCTGCTTATCTTCTAAACCCGCCCGGGAGGTAATATTGCAGCCTCAACAAAACAGGCGCCCCTCCATTAAGAGAAAATAATCACTCCTTGGCAACCGGAACGAATAGAAATTGGCAAGAGAGTCTACTTCGTTTGTCATGATCTGTAGTCATTCAGTTACGGTCATAGTCTCGGACTCCACATGCATCTGGCATATTTACTCTGCTCAACATGCATTACTGTAATGCTGTACTTATTAATTCAATGGTTGTTTTGTAGTCACTTTCTAAGCCAAAATTAGCACACGCTGTTAAAAAAGCGTTGTCATTTTTCAATGACTCGTAGATTGTTGATAAATGCTCTTTTGCCTTTGCGTAGATTTCTTCGTCTTTTAGATTGTCTGTTTTACAAAAATCTTCAGATTGTAGAAATCCATGTACATCTCTACCCATATGAGATGAAAGGGAAATTATCCCTCCGGAAGCAGACATCAGATGAGTGGCTAAGCCTTGCACCATAAGCCGATCAGAATCTCCATGCAGACAGCGTAAGAATTGGCTTTCCATTCTTTTTATATAGACCTCTTTCGAAGAAGCTGTACCTTGCTGCCGTCTGGCAAGCAATGATGCGTGATATATCCTTAACAATATGACACTGTCGTTAAACTCTAAATTAGAAAAAACAGATACTCTTTGTTCATTTAACTGAAATTGTTTTAAGTGTATCTCATCAAAAAGCGAAATCAGACTACTGATCGCATTATAGAGTGATGCATTGACATTATATGAATACAAAACGGAAATAATAAAAATAACTCGAGTGGTTGTAATTGCTCTGTGATTTTTCATATGCTGAAAGTTTAGTTTTTCGGAAAATTGACCCTGAAATGTAGCACTTTTTTATTATTTTGCAGAATATTGAAAAATATAAGACTTGCAGCAAGGGGGGGGGGAGAATGCAGTTGAACTTCCCCTGATAAATAGAAGCCTGTCTATAACTAAGCTGCTGCTTTGTATGCTGCTGTTGATTTGACTCGTACCGTCAGTCTCTGGAGTCTGGGAGCGAGGTTCATTCAGTCAGAATGCAAATACGACCATGGAATGATAGTGGCTCGTTTTATAGAAAAACTGGATAACCTGCCGCGATGGACTACTTTCTGATCTGGAAGAATTTATTCACTTTGGCACATTAAGATCGGGAGTAATTGTGAACGTCAGGTCCAATCTTTCTCATACCGTCAGGCTGGTTGCGCTCGGCGGTGCTGCCGGAGGGTGGCTTATTCCCGTCCTGGCTCAAACCGGAGTTCAATCTTCGGTAACCAGTGACGAAAGTGGCAACAGTGCCACCATCACCTATTCAAGAACGATGGATGCAAAAGCCATCATAGATACTGACAAGGTTTATCAACTGGGGAAGGATGGTCAATATTACTTTAAAGCTAAAAATGTGGATCAGCCGATTAAAGAAGGAAGGCTGATTCCGGTACAAAGACTGGACAATATCGCACTCGCTGATCCTGTAACTTCTTCCATTCCTCTTGCTCTCGATCACCCCTCAATCGCCAACAAGATGATGATTGAATCGACCTTTAGTGCATATGGTCATTTTACCGGGCTGACGCGAAGTATTCTTAAGGGCCGGATACCAGCCGCTGCCATAAGTGGGGTTGAGGGGAATCTGCTTGAGCAAACCTCCGCAACACTGTTAAAAGCCGAGAATGGTAATGCTTCTGCAAGAGTCGATTATCTGGAGCAGGATGAAAATAATGAAGTTTTTATGCTATCAGTGTCAGAGAGGGCTACCGCTTTTGTCAGTGGTGACTGGTTCGGACTGGTGGGGCTTTATGGTCATTTTTATGATCAGGATGAGATCGACAACATGGCTGGCTTCAAGTCCGGAGGCTACGGCATTCAGCTGGGGCTACTCAGGCCGGTCTCTGAACACTGGCTATTGGGTGTTTATGGTGCCTGGCAAAAGCTGGACGCTGATCTTAAGGATCATAATGGCGAGTTGGATACAGGCACCTGGAGGCTGGGGCCAACGGTTGCCTGGAGCAAGGATGGCTTTCACGCTGAAGGTCTGCTGACTTATAACTGGAATACTGTTGACAGTAAAGTGCCGCGCTACAACTCGGACTTCAAAAGCGAGGAGTGGGATGCCTATTTTCGCGGCGGTTACGATATCAGTCTCGACAGCGTAACAGTGGGTCTGACGTTAACGCCGGAAGTTCAGTTTCTTTATGCCAGTCAGGACCGGGATAAATATAGCTGGGCTTCGGGTATGGTGGGAAAGAGCACCAACAAAGGCTGGGTGTCCAGAATGGGAGTTAGTCTGACATACGACAGTTTCCTAATGAATCAGCCTGTCGAACTGAAAGCCTCACTGGGTTGGCAGCACAATGATTACGAGCCCGATGATATTGAGTACATGAATTCGAAACACAGTTTAAAAGGTTATGATGAGAATGCTACCTATTACTCTCTGGGCATTGCGACACAGCTGAGCGGGCAGCTAAATATGAATGTTGGTTATGCAGGCACTTGGTCTGAAAATGCTCTGGGGCACTACTTGCAGGCTGGTGTGGAATTCAGGTTCTAAGTTCAGACTGATTTACCAAATTGAGCGGAAAGCCCCGTACTTCTGGTGCGGGGATGGATAGCTCGCAGTCTGAAAGACTGCTTATGCAAGACACTTGCTATATTTACAGCTTTTATTGTAAAATGTAAATATGACTAAGCGAACCTATAAATACCGATTCTATCCGACACCTGAGCAGGAAATACTTCTTGCACAATCGTTTGGCTGTGCTCGGTTTGTCTATAACAATACGCTTCGTTTTCGCACTGATGCCTACTATAAAGAATGGCAATCCATTC
>NZ_JAHHPS010000197.1:0-9229 GCF_024606275.1 Endozoicomonas sp. SESOKO4
GACCAATTTATTGCAACCGCAGTAGGACAGCCTTAAGTCCGACAGGCTGCTAGGGAGTAAAGATGATGGATCGTGTAAGCATAAAACCCGCTAAAACGACCTCTGACAGGCTATTTATATCGGGCGGTTGTCGTTCTTTGTATCCTTGTCTATAACTGTACTTGACCTTCTAACAAGAGTGAATGTCTGATGTTATTCAACTCACTGAAAAAAACAGGGTTAATAGCCCTGTTTTTGGTCTCTGTTTTTTCTCTTCAGACACAGGCTGAGAATGATTTTAAACTCGAATACCGAAGGCCACCCAGCATGCTTCCCGAGGATATCAGCAAGTTGAAGCCAACGGTTTTGTTATGTTTCGTCAGAAATGTTGAAAATGATGACAACGCATCCGACGACCCCGGCAGATCTAAAGAGAGTAAAGAGTATATTGGTCATGTCACTACGATAACATCAGAAAAATCCAGCATACATATCTGCAGATATCATGCAAATGGTTCTGTGCAAGAAGAGTTCACAAACTATGATTGGCTGGACGCAGGTTTCTATGAGATTGATGGTTTCATGCATTTCCATACAACAAAAGTCACTCTCCCGGGTTCAAAAAACTATTATTACGTTATGAGAGCGCCTGAAAATGATTCTAAGGATAACGAACCAATATGTGCATTGGTCGACAAACAAGAAGGTAAAATATCCTTTGGTTATGAGCAAAACGACAGTGGTAATATGATATGTGGAAAGCGGGATCTCGTCAAAGCTGTTTATGATCACACTTACGAAAGAATAAACTGCGCAAAAAGACCATGCGCAAAAGGACCACAAGACCACAGCTCAGCATGTATTAAATCAGGTGGTGCGCCGGCTTCATGTCCTTCCGATGCGGTCACCACCCATTGTCACAATTGTAGTGGCAGTGGCTGTGGCGCCTTCGAATGCTCAGCATTTACACACTGGGATCCATGCCCGGACGACACCTTTTGCGGTTATGAAACGTGCGTAGGTGGACTATGTGACGAAAAACCATGGTGCAGGCCTACAACACTAAATGACGAGCTGTAAATAATCCCTGATTCTGTTAGGGCATGATGACTGCCTGACGTTAATGATTAAAAAGCTTCGGGAAGTCATCATCATTTATCTACAGTCTATTCGGACAAATAGACAAAACGTTGCGGGTGCGTTGTTGTGAGCACAGGTATTTTTTTCTGAGCAGCAGGACGCCTCCTCTAATCCTTTCTACCATGTGTTTTCAGATCGTTAAGGGGAGTCTGAGCTGCACTGATGCGCAGCGCCTGAACATAGATGATGTGCTACCATGAGTTGCCGATTGATAATAATGGATGGGACAGAGTGTTTCTGTCCAGTAGTAAATCAGGTAACAAACCATGCTTTCCTTTCGTCTATTCGCAAGAACTTTTTTTACTCTTGCACTTGCATATACAGTAATGAATGCTAAAGCAGATGATGATCTGGTTGATAGCATCACCGAGTATATCGTTACTATTGATGAACTATACGATGAAATTCTCGTCACACATCGGCAAGGAGATAATTGTCATCTTATTATTTCACATACTCTTGGCCCATCAATTAATCAACAGCCACCACAGCCAAGTGCAGCAATTATCTTCCCTGAAACTTTTTATCGTCAAAACCCACTTTACGATGTTGAACTCTGGCCACCTTCTTTCTCTTTAGCTCCGGATCGTTTGTTCTCTCCTTCTTCAGGTGAAGGGGTCATGACTTATGACTCTCTTCAAATGCTTACACACGAGAATTTAATTCAAATGACAACTGAGTCTGACGAACGACCTGGTTTCGCAATCGCTCTCCCGATAGGGCCTATTGAAATTGAAAGCCAGAATCAGTTATACGTGATTGATCCCATTCTTTATAGTCCAATAGTCACTACTTGCGGAAGCACTGCTTCATCCAGCATTGAAAATGAACCAGCATCCGGAAAACAACCAGCATCCGACAGAAGCACCAACAAGCAAACCTCACGATCAAAACTGAAAAGAAAAGCGCCTCATGCAAACACATTAGCTGAGGCCACCCCACGACCGTCACTTGCAGAAGAAGGGCCCTCCACTGCCGCTGCTTCTGAAAGTACCGCTGCGGGTGAGCAGGATCAGTACCAATTTCATATCACAGGACATATTAATCTGGGCATCGAAGCCCCACGTACACCAAGAGCAAAGAATAACAGGAAGAGAAAAAAAACGGTTACTGTTCCAGTAACAATGCTTGTCAGCACCAACACTGCAGAAGGCACAGTCGAGATAGACTCTCTTTCATCCAGAAACTCAAAATATGCAATTAATATATCTCGCAAACCGTCTCAAGCCAGCTCGTCAGTAGCGGATAAAAGCCTCCAGAAAGTCTGGCAGATAATACAGAGGCGGGCAATTCAAAGGATTCTTGGAGAGGTTGCGGGCCCACAAATTTATTGTGTTAGACAGGTAACAGGAACCCCACCACCTCCAGAGGCCAAAACAATAGAGGTGATTCCAAAAATAAAATTACAGGTAAGCGAGGAAATTGATTCCATCAGCTCTGTAGCTAATATGCATATAGAATCCGACCCCTGACTTCCAGTAGGGCTATATGGTCCGCCCCGTTTTGCAAGAGCCTGTCTCTTCTCATTAGCCTCAATAGCAACCCGTGTTAAGAAGTTGGACACCAATTGGTGATATACTGGCTCTCTTAGCTCCAGACATCAAAGCAAACCGTGCACAGACTCAACGACCGACAGGCCGAAGCCGTAAAGTATATTGATACCCCCTTGCTGGTTCTCGCCGGTGCAGGCAGTGGCAAGACCAGTGTTATCACCACCAAGATTGCTTACCTGATTCAGGAATGTGGTATCAATGCCCGCAATATCATTGCCGTGACCTTCACCAATAAGGCAGCACGGGAAATGAAAGAGCGTGTTGGCAGGCTGGTCAAGGGCAGAACCTCCCACGGTTTGACGGTTTCAACTTTTCACAACCTCGGGCTTAACCTGATCCGCAAGGAGTGCAAGACGTTGGGTTACAAGCCGGGCTTTTCCATTTTTGATGCCCAGGATGCCCATGCCCTGATAGGCGAATTGATGCAGCGGGAAATAGGATCAGACGAAGAGAGTGTTGATGCCGTTCAGCACATAATTTCCAACTGGAAGAATGACCTGATCCTGCCACCACAGGCCATGGCCAACGCCCGTCAGCCCAACGAGCAACTCGCCGCCAGAGTTTATGAACACTATAACCGCACATTAAAAGCCTTTAATGCGGTTGATTTTGATGACTTGATTCTGCAACCGGTCATGCTGTTTCGTGAGCATCCGGAGGTTCTGGAGCGCTGGCAAAACAAAACTCACTATGTGCTGGTCGATGAATATCAGGATACCAATGGTGCCCAGTATGAATTGATCAGCCGACTGGTTGGAGACCGTGGCAAACTCACCGTGGTCGGTGACGACGATCAGTCTATTTACGCCTGGCGCGGTGCCCGCCCTGAAAATCTGGCCCTGCTCAAGGACGATTATCCTGCCCTGAGGGTCATCAAGCTCGAGCAGAATTACCGCTCCACCAGCCGTATCCTGAAAGCTGCCAATACCCTGATTGCCAATAACCCCCACGTGTTCGAAAAAACACTCTGGAGTGAGCTGGGTATGGGAGAGATCATTCGGGTCATTCGATGCCGTAATGACGAAATGGAATGTGAACGCATCGCTACCGAGATCCTGACCCAGAAGCTGAAGAACGGTACTAACTGGAAAGATTATGCCGTGCTGTATCGGGGCAACTTCCAGTCTCGCTTGCTGGAAATGAAGCTTCAGCATCATCAAATTCCTTACCACATCAATGGCGGCACCTCATTTTTCGCCCGGGCAGAAGTCAAGGATATGATGGCTTATCTCAGACTGCTGGTGAATCAGGATGATGACAACGCCTTCCTGCGAGTTGTTAACGTCCCCCGTCGTGAGATAGGCCCGGCTACTTTAGAAAAGCTGGGCAATTACGCCGGTACTCACAACCTGAGCCTTTACGCGGCTTCACAGGAAATGGGCCTTCAGGAAGAGCTGTCTCCCAAGTATGTAGAGAAGCTGCGCAGTTTTACCCAGTGGCTGGACTCTGTATCCCGCCGCTGCCAGACTGATGAAGACCCGATTGCCGCTATCCGTGAAATGATTGACGACTGCGGCTATGAAAACTGGCTGATGCAAACCACAGCAACGCCAGTAGGGGCGGAGAAACGCATGGGCAATGTTGGGTTCCTGATCGACTCACTCCAGCAGACTCTGGAACGAGGTGACGAAGACTCTACGGTAGAAGACGCCATCGCCAGACTGATTCTCAGGGACATGATGGAACGTCAGGAAGAGCAAGAAGATAACGACAAGGTACAGTTATTAACGCTCCATGCCTCCAAGGGACTTGAGTACCCATATGTTTTCATGATGGGCATGGAAGAGGATCTTCTGCCCCACCGAACCAGCATTGAAGAAGACAACATTGAAGAAGAACGACGTCTGACTTACGTTGGCATCACCCGTGCCAGAAAGACTTTGACCATGACACTGGCAGGGCAGCGAAAGCAGTACGGTGAAATCATTGATACTACACCCAGTCGTTTTCTGGACGAACTGCCGCAGGAAGACCTGGAGTTTACAGGCTTTGGCGAGAAAGCCAGTAAGGAACAAAATACTCTGACCGGTAATGCGGCGCTGGCCATGTTACGCAGTCGGTTGAGCGACTGAATAGCCATCCTTCTATTGGCAGACGGGCTGTCCTGCGATGAAGCGGCCCATCTCAAAAACCATTCGGATTTTTCCTCTGCCAGTTTCAGGCACCCCTGACCCTCTCATCGAGCTGCAACAGAGCTCCCACCCGCTTTTTTAATGGGTAGACCGGATAACAAGAGCGGCTGCCATGTTTCTGCATGATGGCTCTTTATAGTCTATATATACGAACACGAATACGAGTAATTCTCATCATTGTTTTTCGCGGTACGCACTCAATGAACAACAGCCCGATGAAAGATCAGTATCGGAAAAGCCCACCTATCTGCACAAAGTCGCCTTTACTATTATTGTCACTTGTCGTTTGTTTTCCAAATTGGAACAGTTGGGCCAGCACTATTAAGCTGGACAATAATCATTTCAATCAATACCTGAACACCAACCACCCGGTCAAAAATACGGCTACTTTAGCCCTTACTTCACCCAGTCCGGTGTCACCTCCAGAAGTTTCATTTGCTATCCCATCAACATCAGCACAGCCATCAACCAGTGCATTGAAAGCTACTTCTGTAACACGTACTTCAACCACTTCGGTATCACCGTCGGTCATTTCATCCGCTGCCCCATCATCAACAGCACAGCCTTTAAGCAGCGAATTGACCACTCATTCTGTTGTACGTACTTCATCCAGTTCGGTGTTACCTTCGGAAGTTACATCGGCTGCCCTATCGTCATCAGCACAGCCATCGACCAGCGAATTGACCACTCATTCTGTGGAACTTACTTCATCCAGTTCGGTGCCACCTTCTGAAGTTTCATCCGCTGCCTCATCGTCATCAGCACAGCCTTCAACCAGCGAATTGAGCACTAATTCTGTAGCCCGAAATTCAGCCAGTTCGGTATCACCGTCAGTAGTTTCATCTGCTGTCATATCGTCATCAGCACAGCCTTTAACCAGCAAAGAGACCACGGCTTCTTTAGCCCATACTTCATCCAGCCTTGTGTCACTTCCAGACACTTCGTCCGCTGTCCCGGCATCATCAGCACAGCCTTCAGTCAGCAAAGTGACCACTGCTCCTTTAGCCCGCACTTTATCGAGTTCGGTGTCACCTTCGGAAATGTCAACCGCTGTCCTGGCGTCATCAGCACAGCCTTCAAGCAGCAGGGCCAGAACTATTCAGCTGGACAATAATAATTTCAATCATTATCTGAATCCCGACCACCCAGTCGAAGGTCACTATGAGTTAATCGGCAATATTGACCTGCAATTAGCTGACTGGAAACCTGTCGGCAATGCCTCCAAACCATTCTCTGTCACTCTGCTTGGCAACGGCCACATTATTTCCGGCCTCAAAGTTTCAACATTTGCAGATAATGCTCCCTCGGGCTTGTTTGGGTCATTGGAGAACAGCACCATCAGGCAGATCCTGCTTAACCGGCCAAGAGTGACCAGTACCGGAAACAAGAGTCCAACTGGTGCACTTGCAGGAGAGTTGAAAGGCAGCAGGGTTGAAGAGGTTTTCAATTTTGACGGAACCATCCAAACGAGCGGTTTTCACAGTCATGGCGGAGGTATAGCGGGCAGTGTTTCTGATAGCATCGTACACAATAGCCTGAACAACGGCACCGTTTTTATAACCGGTTCCGCCAGCAAAGGCGGTATCGCTGGATTGGCCGATCAGTCGTCGTCTATTTCAAATAACCTGAATACCGGAAAAATAAGCTCCAGGAATTCAGATTACTCACCTGCCGGTGGCATTGTCGGAACACTGAGAAGCAAGAGTGTTGCTAACAGTAACACAAATACCGGCGAGGTGACGGTTAGACATACCGAAAGCTCCGGAGGGATTGCAGGAGAAGCAGAAGCAGTCAGGATCTTGCATAACCTGAACACCGGAAGAATAGCTTCCGAGTATCTGAATGGCACTAGCCGGAGAGCTGGACGCAGTGGTGGAATAGTAGGAAAGGCCTTCAGGCAAACACTGGTCAGCAAAAACCTCAACACAGGCAACATATTTTCAAATTATTATGATACACACGCCGGTGGAATAGCAGGGCAAGTGATCAACGCTGCTGTCGTTCAAAATGTCAATGTCGGAACTGTCACTACTCGCGGTCAAAGAGGACATGCTGGAGGTATTGCCGGACAGGCCGAGGGTGGGAGCACTCATGATAACCTCAATGCCGGAGCCATCATAACGGAAAGTATGAGGGCTGATCTCGGTGGTATTTCCGGGGCGGCCACTCTCTCGGCCTCAGTTTACAACAATGTTAATACGGGTTCAGTTAAAGCTCAGGCTGCCCATAGCTACATGAGCGGAGCAGTGGGAAGAGTCGCAGGGGAAGGTCGTATTGAGAAAAACCTGGATACTTTCACAAAGTATCAACCGACTGATGGGAGTGATGATGGGCGCAATACAGGCATCATAAGACTATCCAATAGCGATCTCAAATCAAATCTGAACGGTTTAAACAGCACGCTCTGGAATGCCGGCGATACATCGCAGCTGCCGATGCTCAGAGGCATTAACACTCCCTATCGTGAACTTGTTCGAATAAATGGCACCAAACAGGTAAATAACCAGCTTCCCACCGTACTGAACGAGTTTGCAGACCCCGGTGGTGCCGCAAACGCCACCTCTTTCAATCGTACTGTCTGGAACGGTCGGAATGGCTACTTACCTTTTCCAAAAGTGTTCTTCGAACCACCCATATTACTGATCGGAATTGATTGCATGCAAGGAGGATTTGACTGCGGCAAAAGAACACCTCCTCAATTGATCCATGAAATTGAAATAGATCCAGACAGGTTGCCAAAGTATACGGTTCCAACACCCGATGGCCCTGATCTGACAAGACATTGTTCGCCGCATAGGATTTATAGTATTTCATGGAATAGGAACGATGCGCACATAGCGTTGGCAATAACTTCCGGTCCATATCCACAAACCAGAGAGTGTCGATTTGCAGGGGCCGTACAAATCTTTGGCATGGATGCTTCGGGGAATTTCGAACTCTTGTACACCATGAAAGATCCGAAAATCGGGGTATGGAGCCTTGACTATAATCACGATGGCAGCCGGTTAGCAGTTGGCAGTTATGACCGTAATGTCTGGGTTTACAACGTGCTGGACGGATACACTCTGGAGCATGTCCTAGACGATAGTACAAAATGGGTACGGATCGTCAAGTACAACCACGATGGCACCCTGCTGGCGGCCGGCTCAAGTGATGGCAAGGTCAGAATTTATAACGGGATGTATCCGGGCATCCCCCTGTACACCCTGACCGCACCAAACGGGATACGGAGCCTTGACTACAACCGCGACGACACCCGGCTGGCCACCGTAGGGAATGATGCCAAGGTCAGGATTTATAATGGGAGAATCCCGACCTCGCCCCTGCAAACTCTGTCCGATCCAGAAGGCCATATATGGGCCGTTGTCTACAACCATAACAGCACCCAGATAGCAGCCGGTGGGAATGATCATAAGGTTTGGATTTATAACGGTACGAATCCGACCTCCCCCCTGCACGTCCTGTACGGTGCAACAAGCTCGATTCTGTGTATCGACTATAGTCGCGACGACACTCAGCTGGCAGCCGGGGGGGTTGATTATAAGGTCAGAATTTATGAAGTCAGGAATTCATCTAACCTCCTGTACATCCTACCCGACTCGAAAAACACTGTCCGGAGCGTTAAATACAGCCACAATGGCAAATGGCTGGCAGCAGGGGGAGATGATCAACGTCTGAGAATTTATAAGATCGATACTTCATCGTCGTCTACACAGCCAGCAACCGACGAATTGACTACCGCTTCCGTTCACCCTACTTTGCTCAGTTCGGAGTCACCATCAGAAGCTTCATCTGCTGTGCCATCGTCATCGGTACAGCCGACAACCAGCGGGGCCAGAACAATTCAGCTAGACAATAATAATTTCAATCAATATCTGAATGCCGAACACCCAGTCGAAGGACGCTATGAGTTAACCGGTGATATTGACCTGCGATCAGTTGACTGGAAACCCGTCGGCAATATTTCCAAACCATTCTCTGTCACTCTGCTTGGCAACGGTCACGTTATTTCCGGCCTCAAAGTTTCAACATCTGCAGATAATACTCCCTCAGGCTTGTTCGGGTCATTGCAGTACAGCACCATCAGACAGGTCCTGTTACAACAGCCAAAAGTGATCAGTACCGGAGACAACAGCCCGACCGGTGCGCTTGTAGGAGAGTTGAAAGGCAGTAAAATTGAAGAGGTAGTCAATTCTGCCGGAAGCATCCAAACAGGCGGTCTTCACAGTCATGGCGGAGGTATAGCGGGCAGTGTTTCTGACAGTGTCATACGCGATAGTGTGAACACCGGCACTGTTTTTACAACCGGATCCGCCAGCAAAAGCGGTATCGCTGGATTGGCCGTTCAATCATCGTCTATTTCAAATAATCTGAATACCGGAAAAATAAGCTCCAGAGATTCATATAACTCACCTGCCGGTGGCA
>NZ_JAHHPS010000198.1:0-3390 GCF_024606275.1 Endozoicomonas sp. SESOKO4
TCCCTGCATAATCTGCACTCCTTGTGTTGCTATTTGATGTTGTTTGCAGAGTATGCAGGGATTCGCCGCCAAAATGACTGACAGAATCGTTAGTGACACTTGCAGATTTTGATAACCGGTGCAATTGGATTGCATCAGGTTTTGGTCAAACTGACCATTTCCTCACTCTGAAGGAACCCATAAGATAGTTAATAAAACAGAGATAGCGTTGATGCGAAAGTTAGTAATACCAGACCTTCAGCAGGTGGCAGAATGGCTCAATAAGGACGGTCATGAATTCTGGATGTGTGACCGGTGTGAGGGGTTGCATATCTCATCACTTCAGTCTCTGGATGGCGTACTCGATAGTCGTCTGTTTATTAAGCCATTTGGTATTCTTTTTTCAACCGAGCTGGATTTGAAGCCTTCCTCTGCATTTTTAGTTCAGGCCGATATGACCCGCCTCAACCATGGTTTACCTACCCTTAAACTGTTTCTGGAGATGCTGGATTCAGGCCATTTTTTGCTGGTGGCTTCCGATATTATGATGACCGCCAATGGCATCTGTTATAGTCAGTTCTCTGAATTTCTTGCAATGTCCCTGGAAGCCAAGAGCTGGTTGTACCGGGAGTGTCAGACCATGCAGTATGTCGTGTCAGAACAAGAGCATTGTGTCCCCCCGGTTGAAGGCAAGTTTTCGTTCCACTAAGCAATTTCCAGTTTTTATCAGAATTGGATATAAAGCGTTTAGTGCTCTGGCGAAACTTTGCAGTTGGCCTAATGTCATACAGTTAATATTCTGATGCGGGAAGTTCAGAACGTGTCCAATGCCACTCTTTTCTGTATCTGCTCTCTGGTCTGGGGCTCCACCTGGTATGCCGTCAGCTGGCAGCTGGGGACTGTTGACGCCATGTGGTCAGTCGCTTACCGGTTTCTGTCTGGCGCTGTGTTGTTATGGTTTATTTGCTGTTTCAGAGGCGGCTTAACGGGCTTTACCCTTCGGCAGCATCTCAGATTCTTTTTCCAGGGAACCTTCCTTTGCGGTATTTCCTACTGGCTGGTCTATGAAAGCGAAAAATTCATCAGTAGTGGGCTTTCAGCATTAATTTGTACGGGCATTCTTTATTCAAATGTTGTGATTGCTCGTTTCTGGTTAGGGCACGCCGTTAAACGTTCTGTTCTCATAGGAGCGACATTGGGCAGTGCCGGTGTGCTTATGGTGTTTTTTCCCCATATCTCACAGATTGATTCCAATACCCTGCAGCTAAAGGGACTGGCATTGGCACTGGGCGCTGCACTGATGTTTTCCATGGGCAGTGTCTCCTGTGAAGTTAATCAGAAAGATGGCTTGTCAGTGGCACCTGTGACGGTGTTTGCCATGTTTTACGGTGGTCTGGAAATGGGGGCTATGGCTTTGCTCCGTGGCGTTCCGCCAACGTTTGACTTCAGTCCGGGTTATCTGGTTTCCCTGATTTATCTGGTGACTTTTGGTTCGGTAGTGGCAATGACCTCATACATTGCCCTGATTCAGCGCATGGGATCTGACAGAACCGCCTATGTCGATATTATTTATCCCATCATTGCCTTGTTGATCTCAACCGTTTTGGAGGGGCACCAATGGACGCCGGTTTCTGTGTTGGGAGTGGCGGTTATTTTGCTGGGGAATTTACTGGCTATGGGTAACCGTTTTGATCGGCGCAGAAGCGGGACTTCCTGCTAACATAAAAATTCCTCTCTCCGATATCTATGGGGTTTCTCATGAGTGAGCACAAACCATTCATCTATCGAGCTATAGAGTTATCCAGTCAGGCTCTGGACAAAGGGGAGGCGCCCTTTGGTGCGGTGCTGGTGCATAACGGCAGAATTCTTTTGGAGTCTGAAAGCACTACCGAAGCAGAAAGTGACCAGACCCGGCATGCAGAACTCAGTCTGGTCAGCCATGCCTGCAGACAGATACCAAGAGAACAACTGTGTGAATGCACACTTTACAGCAGCACAGAGCCCTGCCCAATGTGTGCCGGAGCAATATATTGGGCCGGAATCCAGAAAGTGGTGTACGGATGCAGTATGCAAGCACTGGACCAGATTGCCGGGCACTCCACTCAAATGGGTTGCAGAAACGTTTTTGACTGCTGCTATGGCAACATAGAAGTCATTGGTCCTGTAGAAGAAGAGCTTGCATGCGAGCTGCATATGAAGTGCTGGCCGCATCCATCTTAAGAAGACATATCCACCCCTGAAGTCTGCGCTGGACTTCCAGTGCACAGTTGCCTGACACGTATGATTCAGGGAACGTGATATCCCATGGGCTTCATGGCGTCGTACTGTAGCCAGACTTTGTTCAGCCAATTTTCTTCACCCAACCAGTTCAGAACCCAGCGAATACCGTTGCCCATGACTTCCTTGTTCCAGGCCAGATAGCAACGGTCATTCATGGGAATATCCAGAACATCCTTGCGAATCAGCAACTCCTGTTCAATGTAGGGCTGAACAAAGTGGCTTGGCATGATAGTGATGCCCAACCCTTTCAGCAGGCATTCAATAGCCATGCGAAAACTGGGAACCAGAAGGATTTGCTGGTCTTCGAGCAACAGGTTGTAGCCCTGTCGAAAGACTCTGGAAGTATCCTGAATGCAGATCGAACTATAAGTCTTCAGCATGTCCTGGCTGATCGGACCGGAAACGCTGGCCAATGGATGCTCTGGAGACATCACCAGGTCCCATGCCAGAGAACCCATAGATTTCCATTCAAAACGGTCATTAGTAGCAATATTGTCTGGAATGGTTTTGGGAGCACCAATGACCAGCTGGCATCGGTTGTGGAAGAGCGCATCCCATGAGCCGTTGTGAACTTCAGTATTGATTACAAGGTTGGTCTCGGGACGAACGGTTTGAAGGTCGCGAATCAAATCGTAAACCATGCCCTGGTTAACGACGTTATCCAGGGCAATCTTGATGTCATGTTCCCAGCCCGAAGCCATCTGGCGGGTTGTTTTTTCCAGTTCCTCCAGTTCAGCCAGCAGTTTGCCTGTCTGCTTGATAAAGTGCTCACCCGCCGGAGTCAGCTCGACCCGCTTGCTGTCTCTCAAAAACAGTTGTACATCCAGTCGCTCTTCCAGCTTCCGGACGGTGTAGCTGATGGCAGAAGGTACTTTATGCAGGTGCCTGGCTGCTGCCGTAAAGTTTCTGAACTGGGCTACGGCCCTGACAATTTCGAGGGATTCCGTTGGGATCATGAAGTGAATACTACTATTTGCCGACTTTGAGGTGTCATTAGAGTATCTCTTAGGCTGTCAGAAAGGGAGTCTAAATGAGAGTTTTTTATCGACAGGCTCATACCTTTGTCGGCATGAGATGAGTCTCAGTACCGGGTTCTCCCGTACCAGTATTCAAAAAAGCCGAATGCCCATC
>NZ_JAHHPS010000199.1:0-1214 GCF_024606275.1 Endozoicomonas sp. SESOKO4
AAATGCTTCAGTGGTTTCAAATCCATAATGACTGTTTCTCATCTTCGCTCAGGGCTGTTTCTTATTATGAAATATTATATTGCAAATATATCATTTTACGAAATTACTTGCCTGCTTTAACCTCCAGGTCAACGTTTTAAGCTCGGACAGCAATAAATAGTCCGGGGCGTTTTACTCAGGAGTCCGTCATGAAAGTTTATTACGATAAAGACTGTGATCTTTCCATCATCCGTGGCCAGAAAGTATCCATCATTGGCTACGGCTCACAGGGCCATGCTCATGCCAATAACCTGAAGGACTCCGGGGTAGATGTTACTATTGGTCTGCGTAAGAACTCCGCTTCCGTTGCCAAAGCCCAAGCGGTTGGCCTGAACGTATTGGACGTAGCTTCTGCAGTAGCTCAGGCTGACGTTGTCATGATCCTTACTCCGGATGAATTCCAGTCCCGGTTATACAAGAGCGAAATTGAGCCTAACCTGAAGCAGGGTGCAACGCTGGCATTTGCTCACGGTTTTGCTATTCACTACAACCAGATTGTTCCTCGTGCTGATCTGGATGTCATTATGATTGCCCCTAAAGCTCCGGGTCACACTGTTCGTTCCGAATTTGTTAAAGGCGGCGGTATCCCTGATCTGGTTGCCATCTATCAGGATGCTACCGGGAAGGCGAAAGATCTCGCCTTGTCGTACGCCTGTGGCGTCGGTGGTGGTCGTACCGGTATCATCGAAACGACGTTTAAAGATGAAACTGAAACCGATCTGTTTGGCGAGCAGGCGGTATTGTGTGGCGGTGCCGTAGAGCTGGTTAAGGCCGGTTTTGAAACCCTGACCGAAGCAGGTTATGCCCCTGAAATGGCTTACTTCGAATGTCTGCATGAACTGAAGCTAATCGTAGACTTGATGTACGAAGGTGGAATTGCCAACATGAACTACTCCATCTCCAACAATGCGGAGTATGGTGAGTATGTAACCGGCCCAAGAGTCATCAACGATGAATCTCGTCAAGCCATGCGTGATGCTCTGAAGGACATCCAGAACGGTGAGTATGCCAAGAAGTTTATCACCGAAGGTGCGATGAACTATCCGTCCATGACGGCCTACCGTCGTAACAACGCTGCTCACCCGATTGAAAAGACCGGTGCCAAGCTGCGTGAAATGATGCCCTGAGCGAAGATGAGAAACAGTCATTATGGATTTGAAACCACTGAAGCATTT
>NZ_JAHHPS010000200.1:0-8090 GCF_024606275.1 Endozoicomonas sp. SESOKO4
CCCCTGAGCGAAGATGAGAAACAGTCATTATGGATTTGAAACCACTGAAGCATTTCCTGAGTCTGGCTGAAACACTTCATTTCGGCCGTGCCAGCGCAGCTTGTCATATCAGCCCATCGACCCTGAGCCGCAGCATACAGCATCTGGAAAATAAGTTGGGGGTATACCTGTTTGAACGGGACAACCGCAGTGTCAGCCTGACTGCAGAAGGCATTAAATTTGAGAAATATGCCCGGGAAACCCTGATTCAGTGGTCAGCGATTCGTAACGAGTTGATTGCCGAATCCAAAGAGCTCAAAGGTGAGATCAGTGTTTATTGCTCCGTGACCGCCAGCTACAGTTTTCTTTATGATATTCTCAAGCGCTTTCGCCAACGCTATCCGAGCATTGAAATCAAACTTCATACTGGCGATCCTGACTCAGCCATTCAGCTGATCACCTCTGGTAAAGAGGATATAGCCATTTCTGCCCGCCCGGATAATTTATCCTCAGAGATTCAGTTTCATAGTATCGGACTCTCGCCACTGGTCTTCATAGGCCCTGCTTCAGGAGAAATTTCTACCCCTGAGTCGGTTGAAGAGTGGAGTAGAACGCCCATGATCCTGTCAGAAAAAGGTATTGGACGACAGCGGGTGGATCACTGGTTTTCAACCAAGGGCATCAAGCCAAAAATATACGCTCAGGTAGCTGGCAATGAAGCCATTGTCAGTATGGTCAGTTTGGGGTTTGGAGTCGGCGTAGTACCCCAGATTGTTCTGGATAACAGCCCACTGTCCGACAAGGTTAACATTCTGAACATCACTCCCTGGCTGGCAGCTTATGATGTGGGATTATGTGTGCTGGACAAAAAACTCAAAAGCCCATTAATTCAGGCTTTCTGGGAGCTGCTATAGACGACTCCCCTGACCAGAACAGCTCGTTCAGTGCGTTGCCAAGCCCGAGTCCAGGCCAAAAGCTTCGAGGAGGTTCAGCTCAAATCGATTGTTTTTTGCTTCCTTCATAACCACCTTATTTTCGGCAAACCAGGACTTGCCCAGACACCAGGCTAAAAGGGTCTCCCCATGATGAAATATAAGAATCTGCCTTCCTGTGCCAGAGTGACTCAGCAGGTAAGGAGTCACCTGCCCCGCACTCCAGGAAAAATTTTTGAAGCGACAACCGCCTTTCACTGAGTCGCAAGGTGCATGTTCTGACCAGATAAGCTTCTGATGGTCTGGTATAAAGAGGTCGTACGCTCGCGGCGGCCTCCAAATGATCCTCTTCAGTTGATAACCGGGTCGATCCGTTATCACAACTAACTCCTGATCGGAGCCGCCATAAAGTGAACTCAACCTGCGAAAGTCATAATTGGCATTAAATAGATAAGCGACACTGCTGTGTAGATGACCACCGATCACTGTACTCGGCGTCGATTCATCCTTGATACCCTTTCTTTCTTGCCAGTCAGGCACCAGAACCACTGGTATTGAATTATTGTAGTAACTGGCAAAATAGGAATGCCAGTTAATAAAGCGATCCAGCCAGTTCTGACAGACTGCGCGGCTATCAAGATAATCGTCTGCAGATTTATGGAATGCCTTGAGGGTTCTGCTACCAGTATTAATGGCTTCACAGTTGCTGGCGATCAGGGAAGAGTAGTGCAGAAAACCAAAAGGCAAACCTCCTGGTTTGGCTTGAGTGAGACTCTTCCATCTCTGGTAATCTTTTCTGAGATGACTGAACAGGCTCTTCAGTCTCTGCTCCTTCACTGCCTTAATGCCACTCCACCAGTATTCTACTTCAGACAGCTTAACGAAATGTGGTTCTTCTGTATTACCGATCAGTTTGCTGGCGACAATCCAACGGTTAGTTTGATAATTTACCACACCTATAAATAAAGGGTGGGCAGGGTAGCCCGAAGTTGCTTGTTTTTTACTGACATAAAAAATGAATTCATCTTCCGTGAAAACATAGTACGATATCCCTATCGTCACCCCTGCCAGAACCGCCAACCCTACAAGAGTGTCTCTGTGTGCTCTCATCCCGGCCTGTAAGTGAGTGTTCCCGGAGAGCACTAAAAAAACGACAATTGTCTTTAAAGTATTCTGCTGTCCAATCAGATGTCTAACCATCGATACGTCCAACACGTAATTTATAACACCACCCAGTATAGATAATTAAAGAACACCTTTTGTTAATAGAATAAGGGCAAAAACTCTGATCGAAAAACAGTTTCCGGGAGTCGGCAGAACAACACGACTTTGGAGCTTTTATAGACGACTATTTACTTGTTGTTTCGAGATCAAAAGCCTTGGTAAGATTCAGCTCAAATCGATTGTTTTTTGCTCGCCTGGAAACCACTTTATTTTTGGATAACCAGGGTACACCGAGATACCAGGCAACAACGGTCTCACCATGATGAAATATAAGAATCTGCCTTCCTGTCTCGGGGTGGCTCAGCAGGTAGGGAGTCACTTGTTCCGCACACCCGGAGAAATTTTTAAAGCGACAGCCCCCTGTCACCGGATCACAGGGGACATGTTCTGTCCAGGACATCTTGCGATGATCTGGCAGGAAGGCATTGTACTGGCTCCAGCCCCCCCAGCTGATCCTGCTCAGCTGATAACCGGGTCGATCCGTAATCACAATCAACTCCTGATCAGAGCCGGTATAAAGTGACTCCAACCTGCGGCGAAAGTTATAATTGGCATTAAACAGATAAGCTACCGTGCTCTGCAAATGGCCGCCGATCACTGTACTCGGCGTCGAGTCGTACAGAACCCTCTCTCCTCCTTGCCAATCAGGCACCAGAACTACCGGAATTGACTTATTGAAGTCACTGGCAAAATAGGGATGCCATTGAATAAAGAGGTCCAGCCAGTTCTGACAGCGCACGCGGCTATTCAGATAATCGTCTTCAGATCCATGGAACGCCCTAATGGTTCTGCCGGCTGTATTAATGGCTTCACAGTTGCTCGCGATCAGGGACGAGTAGCGCAGAAAAGAAGAAGGCACATTTTCTCGTTCTATCGTAGAGAGACGCTTCCATCTCTGGTAATCCTTTTCGAGATGACTGAACAGGCTTTTCAGTCTCTGATCTGCGTCAAAGTGACTCCACCAGTGTTCTATGGCAGACAGCCTAAAGAATTTTGGTTCTTCTGGAAAACCGACCACTTTGCTGGCAACAATCCAACGGTCAGTTTGATAATTCAGCACGCCTACATATAAAGGGTGTGCAGGCCGTCTCGCAAATGCCCGTCTTTTACTGGCATAAAAAACGAATTCCTCTTCCTCAGAAAGATAGCACGATAGCCCTATTCCCAATCCTAACAAGCCTGCCATCATGCCCAGAGCTACAATAGTGTCGCTGCATGCTGTTCTCATCTTGGCCTGTAAATGAGTGTGCCCGGAAAGCGCAAAAGAAACAATGAGTATCTTTAAAATGCTTTGCCGTCCAATTCGGTATCTAACCATCAATGTGTCCAATGCGTCATTTATAATGCCGAACAGTATAGATAACTTTAGAGCAGCTGCTTTTAAAAAGAATAAGAGTTAGAAATGCTGCCCACATGATTAAGAGCAAAACATTCCCTGGGAATCAGCAAAAAATCCCGAATTTGGCGCTGTTATAGACGAACATTTACTTCGTTGCACCGAATTCAAAAGCTTCGATCAGATTCAGCTCAAATTGATTGTTTTTTGCCCGCCTTGAAACCACTTTATTTTTCGATGACCAGGATGTACCCAGAGACCAGGCGACGAGGGTCTCACCATGATGAAATATAAGAATCTGCTTTCCCGTGTCGGGATGACTCAGCAGGTAGGGAGTCACTTTCTCCTCACTCCCGGAAAAATTTTTGAAACGACATCCGCCAGCCATTGGATCACAAGGTGTATGTTCTAACCAGAAAGGCTCTGGCAGGAAGATGCTATAAAACCACGATGGCCAACGACTGACCCTGTTCAGTTGATAACTGGGTCGATCTGTTACCACAACTAACTCCTGATCAGAATTGCCATAGAGTGAACTCAACTTGCGAAAGTCATAATAGGCATTAAACAAGTAAGCGACACTGCCATGGAAATGGCCTCCGACCAGCCTGCTCAGCGTCGATTCGTAGGGGATGGCTTCCTTTCCTTCACGCCAGTCAGGCACCAGAACCACCGGGATTGACTTGTTGTAGCGACTGGCAAAATAGGCATGCCATTTAATAAAGTCACCCAGCCAGTTCTGACAGAGCATGCGGCTATTCAGGTAATCGCCTCCATGGAATGCCTTAAGGTTATTGTCAGCAGTATTACTATTAATCTGAATGGCTTCACAGTTGCTGGCGACCAGGGACGAGTAGTGCAGAAAATCAGAAGGTAAATCTTCTGATTTGGCCTGAGTGAGGCTCTTCCATCTTTGGTAATCCTTTTCAAGATGGTTGAACAGGTTCGTCACTTTCGGGTCCACTTGAAAAGGAAAGAGACTCCACCAGAATTCTACATCAGACAGCTTAACAAACCTTGGTCCCTCTGTTTCACCGATCAGTTTACTGGCAATAATCCATCGGTTAGGTCGATAATTCTCCACGCCCTGAAACATAGACTGGACTGGATAGCCCATAGCTGCCCGCCTTCTGGTAACAAAAGAGATAAATTGACATCCTCCCACAGCTAAAGCAGTGGGATTCCTCCAGCGAGACGGCTATGCCCAGCCGCAAGAATGTTCTTTGCTGCATTTAAATCACGCAGGTGTTCAGCTCCGCACTCTGAACAAGTCCATTCTCTTATTCGCAAACCTGTTCTACCTTTCGGACTGCTGGACGGAATAGTGCCACAGCTCGAACACGTTTGGGTGGAGTAGGATTCGTTGACGACCTCGAACACAACTGACTGCGCTATCGCTTTGTACTTCAGTTGATCTTTCAGTATTCCCCAACCAGCATCCAGAACAGACTTAGCCATTTTCGTTTTTGCTAGTCTGGTACTGCTTACATCGCCTACGAATATAGCGGCGTGGTTGTTTACCAGCCGTGTCGTAAATTTATGAATCTGGTCTTTTCTGCGATTTTTAATTTTCGCATGAATAGCCTTAACTCTTTGCTTCTTGTTGGCTCTTTGAGCCTTACCGAGTCTTTCTTCCAGCTCACGATAAAACTGCTTTGATTCAAGCTGATCGCCGTTACTGCAAGTAGCTACATCTTTCAGCCCAAGATCAATTCCTATAGCGGTTTTGCCTTCGGTAACAGGTTTTGATTCGGTTTGCACCGCCACATTGAAGTACCAGCGCCCACGACTATCTTCTGAAAAACTGCCTGCAAGAAATTGATACTTTGAAAGACCGTAACTATCCCAGACGTTAAAGCTTTTTCTGGCAAACCTTACCTGTCCGTTAGACCACTTTGCAGAGCCTTTTTTGAAAGGTATCCAACCAAGAGAGCGCTTGCTTCCAGAGCTGATGCGCCAACGTAGCTTTGCTTTCTTAAATTGATTTCTAGCTTGATGGTGCTTTGCACAGACTTCCTGAGCCGTGTGAGACGGAATTAAGTACTTTTGCTCTTTCCTGAAAACAAGAACGGGCTTCTGGACATCATAAGCAGACAACCAAACAGGCTTAACCGGCCCATAGTCGCTCGTACGACCATTGGCTTTCATGGTTAGCTCGTTAGCCAGATTAAAGACTTGATTGACCTCATAAGCCATTTCACGCAGTACCTTTGCGTGTTTGTCTTTCACCCTGACTGACAGTGTTTTGGTCTGAATACCCATAATGATTTATTATATAGACCATAATGGCTATTTCAAGGTTGGTCTAATGGAATTAAGAAAGGGTAGAAGATGCGTTTTTATGCTTCATGCACACATGATTTTTATCACAAAGTACAGAGGCAAAGTATTTACAGACAGACATCTGAAAACACTTGAAAAAATATTCCGAAGCGTATGTTCTGATTTTGAAGTAGAACTGGAAGAATTTAACGGCGAGCAAGATCACGTACACATTCTGGTAAACTATCCACCAAAAGTAGCAGTATCAAAACTGGTAAACAGTCTGAAAGGTGTTTCAAGCCGAAGACTGAAACAATACCATCCAGAGCTGATAAAGCCTGCCTATATGAAGAATGCTCTATGGAGTCCGAGCTACTTTGCGGGTTCCGTAGGTGGTGCGCCGATTGAAGTTCTTAAGCAATACATCGAACAGCAGGATAGACCGCATTAGGAGTCCTATCGGACTCCGAGCTATCCTTCCCAGCACTAGAAGTACTGGGCTTGACGCTCTTTCCGGTCATCTTCCATAGTAGAAGCATCCCACAATACCATAAACGTAAATACCGCCATGCTCAGACCTGCTACGGTGCATCTGAATGTTTTTGTGCCGGCCTGTAAATGACTGTGCCCAAGAAGCACAAAAAAAACGATGAGTATCTTTAAAATTCTATGCTGTCCAATTCGGTCTCTAACCATCGAAACGTCCAATGCCTGATTTATTCTGCAGACCAGTATAGATAACTTTAAAACCGCTGCTTTTAAAAAGGATAAGCGTTAGAAATGCTGCTCAAAAACAAGTTTCTGGAAATGAGCAGACCATCCCGATTTGAGAGCGGTTGTAGCCGACTGTTTACTGATTCTTTTGAGTCGTGCTCTGCTTCGATGTTAAGAGCTTACTGAACTGATGCCTCGACCTGCCGAAGGGTTTTGATCAACCTTGTGCATGATTATCTTAAGCCCATAATCCTGAACAATCGGCCAGATGCACGCTCATTTCATATTGGAAGAGGTCAGGAATGCATACTTATCTTGTTGTTAGGCTACTTTGCACATAGCTGGATAAAAATGTATGGATTTAACGATGAACAAAACCCTCTCCACGGTGTTTCTTTTGTTGTTGTTCCCGTTGTCTGTCATTTGCAAGGCCGAAAACTTAACAGGACGTTTTGTTGTCGAATTTGTGCCGGATCGTGGTTCAGTTTCTCCGGATCATATCTTTTCTATAAAGCCCGACCTGAATACATTGTCGGGCAGCTCGCCGGACATTGAGGGTACAAACGGTTTCAACGACCCGGATTTTCCGGCTGATGACAAACGACATGGACTTAATGGTTACGGATTAACAACAACCCTTATTGAGTCGATTTCGTGGCATTTGCTTTGTGCCACTCCGCTGCTGGTTGCTTATGAACTGGCTCTGACCACCAATGACACCTCTCCAGACTTCAAAACTTATTCCCGGCTAACTTTAGAAACGTTTATCGCTGTTGGCTCGCTGTTAAACAGCTATTGGAACCTCAATTCACCGATGTTTAACCCCATGGGACAACCAGAGGCGAATCAGGATCACCCGTTTGCGATCAACACCATGACGTTTGGTCCCAGAAATAACCCAAAACAAGGCCAGTCATCCAACTTATCCACCCAGCAAACCTCAGGGACAAACACCCAAGTTAAAGGCATTGTCACAAGTTACCCGCATTCTGACTCTGGCGGTGGTAGCGAAAACCCCGAACAACAACAGCAGCATACTTTCGGTTTCAATTGTTACGTAGATAACTGTCATGGCGTTTGTCGATTCCGACCACCACCCGTTAAAGAAGATCTGGTTGGAGCAGGTGAGTGCCCTATATGCTTTATGACGTTTAAAAATGTGACTGTTACCCCCTGTTGTTCGCAGCAAATTGACACAGACTGTTTACGAAAGGTGTTTTTGAGCCCTTCACAACTGTCAGCGAAAACCTGCCCATATTGCAGAGCAAGCCTGTCTTTTTTAGCACAATCACCTGATTTTACAGCAAACGCAGGGGCACATCGGGACTTACGAGCTCCTCATAACGAGCCCTCTGGCATCGGTTCCTCACAAACGAGCTCTTTCGTTAACACTACGAGACGCGGGCGAATGATCTGTGACGTGACCATAGTCGGCGAACATGGTCAGCTGCGGCCATGCGGGAGGGCTTTTAACAATCCCAGAGCCCTGTCAAGTCATAGATACAGATGTCACCATAGCGGGGAACAAATCTGTGAGGAGATAGTAATCAGCGAGGGTGGCCAGCGGCGGCGGCCATGCGGGAGGGTTTGCCCAAATGCCAGAGCCCTGTCGATTCACAGAAGCAGACACCACACCGGGCAAC
>NZ_JAHHPS010000201.1:0-1442 GCF_024606275.1 Endozoicomonas sp. SESOKO4
CAAAAAGCTTCTACAAACGTGTTGAAAAAAAACAAACCTCTAAAAAAAACACTTTGCAATGGTTTATCTAAGAAATGCGAGTCATGGAAAAATATTAAACCGGAAAGGTTTGTTTTCTTTGCGTAGATTACCAGCTTTTCATAGTATAGTTGATACCCCGAGTTTATCTTATAAACCTCAAAATCCACTATCAACAACTGGGGATTATGGGATAGCATTTTTTGCTCATGAAGAGAAAACAGTTTTCAATGCGTCTCTTGAAAAGCTTCATAGTTTAGAAAGCTCAGGCCTTTTTAAAACCTGCTGTTGAGGAATTGCAAGTGCACCCTGTATTATTTATATTAATGTCTGTATCAATTCAGGCTTTTTCGTTTGCTTATGTTTCGAAAGAATTTGAACCCGGTGAAATTATACAGTATTCATTGATTTCATTTCTTTTGTGTGGTTTGGTATTTTCAATGGTTTTATATAAAAAAGGGAATCTTTGTTTAGAAGCAAAAGAAATACATGAACTATTCAGGCTGAATATTGCAACCAGCTTTGCTTTTCTTGGCTTTTATTTGTCACTTATATTTATTCCACCTTCTATATCGAGCCTTATTGAGGCATCTTCATCCCCACTGTTGGCAGTATTTTTTACTTATATTTATATAAAAAAGCTTGAGAATAATATTCCACTATTAGTCCTTATTTTTTTGTTCGGTCTAGTGACGCTTAGCTTTTCAATTGAAAGTTTTAATATCAAAATTTTTACAGGCCTAACGCTGAGTATTCTTGCTGGAGCTGGAGCCGCATATATTGCGACTATATCAAATCAAGGAAGTATGAATGATCTTTCGCGAGAAAAAATTCTCGCTTATAGGTTTTATGGATCTGCAATATGCTCTGCTTTCTTGCTATATACTACTGGGGGTTGGAATTTTGATGTTTATTTCTTGCTCAAAGCTTCTGTCTTATCTTTATTGGGGTTTCTTTTGCCAATGCTCTTGTTGCAAATAGGTATGGAAAAAACTAAGCCCGTTATCACTATTTTGTGCTTATCGCTAATTCCACTCTTGTCTTACATTTCTGAGATGTCGCTCGGTTCAAATTTCGATCTGAAAGCAGCATTAATGATGACAGTTACCTTGTTTTTGACTGCATATTATATCTTTAGCAGCACCAGGAAAACTGTAAAAGAAGAAGGTGTTGTGGTCCGCTGAAGTATCATTGGTATAAGACAGTAAGTGTAATTCTCATGTAACCGTTCGAGATGGGGGGAGACTCCCCCCTGCTTTTCGAGGACAGATTTTAACGGATTGGCGCGTGGACTTAATGTGCATAAAGATTCAGGCTGGTTGACCATACTTAGATCTATTAAGCCAGGGCTGGAAGTATTGCGAGATAACCCGCTGTGTCAGGATAGATGTCGCCTCTTTTGATTCATGACTCTCAATAATTGA
>NZ_JAHHPS010000202.1:0-1461 GCF_024606275.1 Endozoicomonas sp. SESOKO4
TCCTCACTGGTCGTTACCAGATGGCGGCTATCGGCGCTGAAGCTGGCGGAGGTAAGCTCTTTTTGGTGTTCAATGATGTCTTTCACTACCCACCCAGCGGTTTGCAGGCCATGGATTTTTGCTTTGCTATCACTGATAGTCACCACATAACGGCCATCGGCGCTGAAGTCGGCTGAGTGAACCTGATCATCATGAACAATGGTGGTCATTTCTCCCCATGATCCATTGTCCTGCAGGCCATAGATGATTGCTCTGTGATCTTCGCTGGTGGTTACCAGGCGGCGGCCACAGGTGCTGAGGGTGTGCGAGTGGATTACCCCGTCATGGGAAATGGTGGCATTGACTTTCCATGATCCATCATCCTCCTGACTGTAGACAGTTGCATTTCTATCTTCACTCACGATCACTAAATGACGCCTGTCGGCGCTAAAGCTGGCCGAAGAGACTATAGCATTGTGGTCAATGGTGTATTTTGCTTCCCATGATCCATGGGTCCCCTCGCCGTAGATTTTCACCTTGCCATCCCAACCGGCGGTCACTACGTAGCAGCTATCGCTACTGAAGGTGGCTGAGGAGACCCAATCATTATGAAGAATGGTGGCTTTTACTTCCCACGATCCATCGTCCTCCTGAACACAGATTTTCGCCATGCGATCTTTACTGCCGGTCACTATTTTACGACCATCAGCACTGAAGGTGGCTGATTTGACCCACTCAGTATGGGAAATGTTGGCTTTTCCTGCCCATGATCCATCGGGCTTCTGGCCAGTGATTTGCGCTGTATTGTCATAGCCGGCGGTCACCACATGGCGACTATCAGCGCTGAAACTGGCTGTGTGGATATTATGTAGATGGGTAATTCCGGTTTTTTCCACCAGCTTGAATTTTTCACATTGAGCCATTAGTTTGCTGTTGGTAAAAACTAACTGAACAGGAAAATAAACATTCCCTTGTTGTTTTATGAGTGACTCGATAGTGCTGATATCCGCAAACGACCTCAACCAGTCACGGAGTTGTTGACTATCTTTTGTCGTAACAATGGTTCTTAGTTGATATTGGTGTGGTGAAGGAAGCCGACGATACCATGCTCTTTCCAGAGCTTTATCGTTTTTTACAAGCTTGTGAAGCTGTTTGCATACCCTTGTTAAAGCGGTCACCCCTCGAAATTCCAAATAGCGAATAATTTTGGCATGTATCTCTTCGGGCAAATGGAAGAATGTTGCTTCAATTTTGTCCTTTACAGTAACCTCCCTGCCCAAACTGACACCCTTTGGTGCTTCCTCCAATCGAGCTCGCTTGGGTGCTGTTGGCGAGAGTGAAACATCAATACCGGGATGGTTGTCCTTAGGGTCCATGGTTGTTCCTTCAAAGTCAGTTTTATCTTCTTGGTAAGGGCATTTAAAATGGATTGAAAGCTTAGAACCGGTTTTAGAATGAAAGTTCAAAACATTGAGGTCATTG
>NZ_JAHHPS010000005.1:0-2399 GCF_024606275.1 Endozoicomonas sp. SESOKO4
GTGTTTATTTCCCTGCCCTGTTGCATTTCACCAAGACTGCGCTGATGTCTGAATGCAAGACTTTTGAATTAGTAACAAAACACATCATTAAAGAACGTCCTCCAGTCGACTCAGCCGACCTCAGTGCCGATGGAAAGCATCTGATAACCAGAAACAAACAAGACGGCACAGTGAATATCTACGGCCACAGGACTGATGGATCATGGGTAAAAAAAACCAACATTTCCCATGAACGTTTTGTCAACTCAGCAGTTTTCAGCCCCGATAGCCATCATGTGGTGACTGCCAGTTGGGATAACACAGCAAAACTATATGGTTTGGGGGACGATGAATCATGGGAACAAAAAGTCATTATTTCCCATAGGAACACTGTCAGCTCAGCCACCTTTAGTGCCGATAGTCGCCATGTAGTCACCGCCAGTGAAGACAGTACGGTAAAAATCCATAGCAAGATAGATGATGGATCGTGGCAATTAACGGCCATTCTTTCCCATGAGGATTCTGTCAATTCAGCCACCCTTAGCGTCGATGGCTGCCATCTGGTAACCATCACTGAGAAGGATACGGCGAAAATCTACAGTCAGCAGACCGATGGAGCATGGGAAGAAAAAGGTACCATTCCCCATGACAATAGTGTCTTATCGGCCAACTTTAGCCACAATAGTGATCGTGTTGTGACCGCTGGTTGCGATTTCATGGTGAAAATCTATGGCAAGGAAGCCGATGGATCATGGCAACAAAAAACCATCATTCCTCACAAAGGTACAGTTTACTCAGCCAGATTCAGCCCGGACGACCAGCACCTTGTGACCGTCCAGTATCAGACGGTAATAATCTATGGCCCGAAAACCAATGACTCATGGAAAAAAAAAGCCATCTTTAAACATGAGCAACATATTAAGTCAGCGACCTTCAGCCCTGATGGCCGCCATCTGGTGACTGCCAGCATGGACGGAACCGCAAAACTCATCGGTCAGGCGACCAATGGCTCATGGTCAGAAAAAGCCAGCATTTCTCAGAGGATCTGGTTCAACTCAGCCACCTTTAGCGCCGATGGCAGCCATGTGCTCACTGTCAGTGCCAGCGACGTAGTAGAAATCACTGAACTACGAGGGAATCATTGATTGCTGTGACTGCGTGACGCTACTTTGTATGCGCTGAAAGACAGGAACACTGTTAGTTGCCCTTAACAACATTTTTTGAACTTTCATTTTAAAACTGACTCCAAGCCCACAGCATCAGTATTGATTGTCCTTGCTGACGGAAGATGAATACCACTTTGGAGAATTCAGGGATGCACGGAGTAGATAATAACACCCGCATTGCAAAACCAGACTCACCCATCAGACAAGTTCAATTGGAGCGAACATCATCTTGTATCAGTGCGGGTAGATCCGTCGCTGTTACTGATCAGGAAGAAAAGGATAGACCTTCATTTCAGTATTTTACTGTTTTATCCAGTTCCATGATTTTCAGCCGTTTGCGACTTCGGGACATTGTCAGTTTAGAACGGGTGTGTACCCGCCTTCGCAATGGTATCCATCAGGATAATGCTCTGGCAAAAGCATGGTATCGCCGGTTTCCCTCGCCACATCAGTATCAACTGAGGACAGCCATTAATACAAAAAATGCTGATCAACTCCGTGATTGGTTAAAGTCTTTCACGAATGATCAGGCGTTAGTGAACTCACTCGCAGATCGCAAACCGGAGAGGGTTTATGTACCTGCCCTGTTTTTTTTCACCAAGACCAAGCTGATGTCTGAATGTAAAACATTTAAATTAGTGAAAACAGCAACTATTGACGAAAAAATACCCGTAAAATCAGCCCGCTTCAGTGTCGATGGTCGCTATCTGGTCACTGCCAGTTGCGATGACACCGCAAAAATCTACCTTCACAAGGGCGCTGGAACATGGGAAGTAATAGTTATCATTCCCCGGGTCAATTCAGCCGCCCTCAGCCCCGACGGACACCATGTGGTGACTGCCAGTAACGATGGCACGGCGAAAATCTATCGCCTTACGGACGATGGGTTTCCGGAACCATTAGTCAGCATTTCCCATACTGATCGTGTTTACTCAGCCACATTCAGCCCCATCGGCCTGCTGACCAATGATTTTCGCTGTTTTGTCATTGCTGGCAGTCACCACATGACGGCTATCAGGGCTGAAAGCGGCTGATAAGACTCCGTATTTGTGAACAATGCAAGCTTTTGGTTCCCATGATCCATCGGCCTTCCGGCCATAGATTTTTACTGTTTTGTCGTCACTGGCAGTCACCACATAGCGGCCATCGGGGCTAAAGTTGGCTGAGTTGACATAGTCAGAATGGTGAATGGTGTCTTGTAGTTCCCATGATCCATCGGTCTGGCGGTAGATTGTCGCCGTATTATCCTTGCAA
>NZ_JAHHPS010000203.1:0-1422 GCF_024606275.1 Endozoicomonas sp. SESOKO4
TAGACCATGGATTGCAGCAGTGCTCACTTTTCTGCACCAGCCAGACTCAGTCTGACCTCCCGGCAGTGCGTATGGCCAGCAGTTTGCGAAGAAGTGTGCTGATGGCGCTTACTTTGAGAGAACAGGAAGGAGACTAAAAATAAACTCCGTCAAGACTACTCTCTGTCATTATCGGGTCTGTCAGTATCACTACTTTCAGTGTCACCCATGACAGCATCACTACTTTCAGAGTCGCCACTGCCATAGTCGATACTGCCATAATCGATACTGTTACGGTGGCTACCACCGGAGTCACTGCTGTCAGAGTCACCGCTGCCATAGTCAATACTGTTACGGTGACTACTGCCAGAGTCAGTGCTGTTGGAGTCTCCACTGCCATAATCAATATTGTTATGGTGACTATAGCGATAGTCACTACTGTCAGAGTCACAAGGATTATTCATAGCAAAATCATAGTTAAGCCCGAACCAACCGACGAAATCTTCCAAGTAGTCTATCCGTTCTTTCAGGTATTTTTTCTTCTTCTTTTCTTCGCTGAACTCTTTTCCTTCTTGTTCCACTGTCTCGTCGTAATTGGCTCCATCGGCCTGCTGATTAGCAACAGTGTCATTCGTTGCCAGATATGCCAGCGTTTTGACGGATTGTTCCAGCAGATCCGAAAATTCTGTGCCCAGAACTACCATTATGACGTAGTAATCTTCTTCAATAAAAGCTTTTGGTAATTGTTTCTCTATGTACTGTTCCAGGGTTAGAAGCAACTCTTGAAATAATTCAGGCTTTTCATTTCCAGGATTGTCTCTTGCGTCTTTTAATACCTTTTCGAATATTCCAAATAATGCCTGTTCTTTGCCTTTTATGCCTGAAGAGTCAGTATTGGTGTCTAACCAATTTGATTGACTAAAATAACTCGATAGGTTGTCAAGATGTGTATTTGCGAGTTGTATAGAGAAAGGATCAAGCATCAGGCTTATGGCATTAATGAGACTCACAAACTGACTACACGAGGCAACTAATTCAGGTTTTGTGTTACGATATTCTTTTATCAGACTGGACATTCGTTTAGCAGATTTTATATTACGCTGATAAATCGGTATTTTTTTTTGATTAATGTCATAGTTGAGCAGGGAGAAAGCGGCAATTAGCAGTGGGTCGGCTGATGGCGTGTATTTTTCAGCTTGCGAGGGTTTTTCCGATTCGCTCAAAAATATAAGGCGCATTTTTTCCAGCACTTTCAGGCCAATGAAGCATTTATTAGATTCTTCGATATTTGCTTTTAAAATTTTGTGATCTTCTATAGGTGTTTTTGCACCTAAAAGCTCAACTTTTTTTGCATCGAGTCTGTCGATACCAGACAAGCTAGCGGCGTGAAGCAGGAATGAGTGAAAAAACCAATAAGCGGCTTGTGGGTGGGCTCCCTTGCAG
>NZ_JAHHPS010000204.1:0-1927 GCF_024606275.1 Endozoicomonas sp. SESOKO4
GTTCAAAAACTCATTAGCAATAGTTAACAATCCTCAAACAAATATTCTAAGATATAGAAAGCAACATGTTGCCGAGTTTTTAGATGTAGCATTTAAAGGGATCCCAAATAAAGAAATAGAAAAAAAATATATTAATAGACTATCACTGTTACACATGTTCGAATACCACAAGAACATGCCGGAAATTTCTTACTATCAAAATCTTGCCGACAAATTCCATTTGAATAATCATTTATTGCCTTTTCTTGAAGGATTAGAAAGTAGCTGTTTCGAAAAAAATAAAATTTCACTAAACACATACTATGATGGTGATAAAGGTCACTCACCAATGAGTAAAATTCAGGCCTTAGAGGTCATTAGAAAAGAACTGAATTTAAAATAACTAATAAATACCTTACAAAACCTATACCAAACAATTCACTGAACCTCCTCATATATTAGTTCATATACACTAAGGATATAGAAGTTGCATAACACCTCTTTTAATTTTGTCAGAAATGACATTGAGCACTATCCTATCTCACCAAATGCTTGGGCTTTAGTCGCTTTAGAAGCATGGAGAAGAGGCTTACAAGTTACCATAGGCCAAGATTGGAAATTTATATTATCTAGCACAGATAAATCTATTACTTTCAAGCTCAGCCGCTTGGATGGGACCGATGAAGCAAAAAAATCGAGCCAAATATGCAGTAACAAAACCAAAACAAAACTCTATCTAGATGCCAATAATGTCCCAACACCGCTAGGTTATAACTTTAAACAAGAAATTAATTTAACTACCATTTTGCAATGTGCTCAAAAACTTGGATATCCCGTTTGCTTAAAAGCAAATGGTTGGAGTAAAGGTAAAGGGGTATATCCATTTATTACTAATGAAGATGAATTAAAAAAAAACTTTAACTTATTAGTGAACCATTTAAACTGCGAGGACATTTGTCTTGAGAAACATATATTGGGTGATGACTACCGTGTTTATGTAGTAGGTAATAAGGTTGTTTCTGCACTTAGAAGAATACCTGCAAACATTTTAGGGAATGGTAAAAATTCAATAAACGAGCTAATTATTCAGAAAAACTCTCAAAGAAAAAAAAACCCATTCTTGAAAAACTCGTTGGTAAATATAGATTCTGAAATACAGGATAAATTAAATTCTAGTGGATATAGTTTAGAAACCATTTTAGATAACGGCAAATGCTTTTATTTAAGAAATAAATCTAACGCTTCAGCTGGAGGAGATACAATTGATGTAACAGACTCTATCTCTGAAAAACACAAAGCTATTGCAATACGTGCTATTTCTTCCATCCCAGGTTTACAACATGGAGGTGTAGACATCTTGACTGAAGATATAAAATCAGATACTTCCAACACAACAGTTCTTGAAATAAACCTAGCAGCAGAACTTGGTGTTAATATTTATCCATTCTCTGGTACTGCTCGTCTTATATATAAGGACATAATAGACTTTTATTTTCCAGATACAACAAAAGTTGAAACCAACTCTATCAACAACTGGTATTTCAACTTAAAAACACCACTAGGCACTCTAAAAAATAAAATTGCCAAAACGATTGAGATACCACCCAGACCTGCCCCCCAGCCCCACACTACAGCTAAAAGTTAAATGGTAGTTCTGGATTATCTACAGTTTTTGAAACATAGAAACCCAAAACGCAGTCAAAAGGTGCTGTTTCTTGACAAGAAAGATCGGTGTGACTTTTGTTTTTTAGAAGTCTGGTAAATTTTTTTATGTTTCCTGAGTTTCCTGAAGCTTTTATTTGTAATAGTTCTTCCCCAGCTTTTCTAATCTGACCATGAATACCAAGTCTAATTGCGGGGTTAATGTATTCTTTTTTAAAGTTTTTAATGTTAGGGTTCTTTGTTTTTAATTTAATAGAAATATATGTCAATTTCTTCGGGTCAGGTT
>NZ_JAHHPS010000205.1:0-12881 GCF_024606275.1 Endozoicomonas sp. SESOKO4
TATCGTATTAGATAGTTTTAGATTATAATAGATTATTGCGAACTGTTTTTAACCCCTGCTTAGAAAAGTTTATTATCATCAGCTTGATACTCTGAAAGCCTCGTCATAAGTGGCTTTCTGAAAGGCGAAGGGTCCTTGCGAACCGCTAGCTAATGTGGGTATTCAGCAGCACAGAATAATGCCAGCACCAGGGTGAAATTCGGGCTTGGCACTGGTTGACGGAAAAAATCCGAGATCAGTATCTTTGCGCGTTTAGGAGTCAATTATCAACTGCACTCAGATTTTTTATGTCAACTCTGATTCAGTTGCACGATTAACAATGTATTTATATTTTGCGTGCTACTTTGATGGCTGCATGGAAATTGAGAATAACGAAAGAGCTGCAGGGCAATAAGTGCTGTCTACAGGAAGTTGGTAGGTTAAGAGGAGTCGGCAGGAGTCAATCGGAGTCGAGGACAACCATCAGCTATAACTTGGGTGGTACTTTGCCGTAACAATCTTAACCATCCTGTGGATGCACAATAGATCCTGGCTTTCGTCTATCCTGAAGAATCTCATCAGTTAGCTTTAACGCTTAGATTCCTGACGATAGGGTAATACATCATGAAAAAATACTGGTACAGCCTAGTGGCTATTCCACAGCTGGTTTTTGCAATTGGCTTTGAGTTCCCTCCTTATCCTAAGTACGACGCAATGCCCCAACCGCATGTGTTCGGACGTGCAATTACTTCGTGTGCCATTCCTGCAGGAACCTATAGGCTTGATGCTCAATATATGGCCAAATTATATAACATCAGTATCAACAAATTGATGCTGAAATTGCATGTCAATCCTGGTGGACTTATGGTCCTGACCCTGCAACTCAAACCTGACGGCAGAGAAGAGTACTATTTGGTTAATCCCTATGGCAACTCAGAGGATTTAGCCAACCTATGCAATGGCTACCATTTCAGCTTTTGGTTTCAGAACATCAATCTACACGGGAAGAGGTTAAGCGGAGAGATCAACGGTGAATTCATAGCAGCGGATCACAAGAATTATCTGAAAGTGCGCGGTATTGTGGAGAGGTATGACCCTTCATGGCAATCCAGGGTGACTATAAAGCTTTCCAATCACCGAATGTCGCTTGCATACCCTTACGTTGAATAAGCATGGCGCTATTGATGGCTATCAATAACGATGGTGGCAAACTCTCTGGAAGCCAAGGTCTCAGTGACGACAAGTTTGCTTGGCTGAGCGGTCATTTGCTATTGCAGCCCTGCGTACAAGGTGGATTTCCGGGTGTGCCAATGCACTGTTTTCTCCACTTCGATTTTTAAAAAGTACGTTATTTTTGTTTTCCGTTTAGAGGTTTTTGATCGGTTTGTATTGGATAAATTGGCAGACGAAAGGTACTGTTTTAGAGCAATCTATGACTTAGCGTATGTGATTCAAAAATCTAAAGGAAAAGCAATGCCAAGAAGAATGACTCAGACCAAAGCCAGCACGCATCAGGCATTAAAAAATACGTCCTATGAAAGTATCGTTGTCAGTTGGTTGATGCAGGATGGTTGGCAGGTTTTTCTGCCTATTCTGGATCATGGACACCAAACGGACATATTAATTTCTGATGGGCCCAGCTATTACAGAATACAGGTCAAAACCGTCGAAGCCTCCAGTGACGACCACATTGTACATAATCAGTGGTCAGAAAGTAATGTCGATGTAGTCGTGTACTTTGCTCGAAATTCAAATTGGGGTTTCATTGCCCCTGCATTCACTGAAAAGAGGCGATCACTGAGTCACCCGGAACATCGGAAATTTATGCACGACAGAAAGAGCTTTCTGCGTGAGTTTCATCAATTTTAAGAGCGTTAGTCATTGCACTCTGGTCGGTATGGCGAGGTATTTGATGTTTTTTGCTTTTTGCCAATATCCGTTGTTTATGAACAATGGAAAAAAGAGTTGCGAAGCATATATTTTCATCGGGTCAATCACTAAGGAACTTGCTGATAAGGCCAGCCCACCTGATCTGATGGAAAAGGTACAAAGGCTGGCTGCACTCCCATAGAAGTGCAGCTCAGAAAGTATGAATTAGCTGTTGTTCATATACTGACTCGGGTCAATGTAGATACCCAACGAGCGTTTGTCGATACGCTTCTCATTGCTCTGTTCTTTATAGCGGAAAACGACCGTATCACCCACAGCAACCTCCAGAATCTTGTCGGCGGAGAGATATTTATATTCGTCATCAGATATGGTCAGTGTATGGATATAATAATCTGGCATACCCAGCCAGTCACTGTGCGGGCCTTCGGTGCTGATGTTCTCAAGAACACCGCGACCTTCCAGTTTTGGCTTGCGCTTTTGGAAGCTTCTTTGCATGGCAGTATTTGGATTACCGAGGAGTCAAAAAGAGTTTTTCAAATGGTGAGTGCCTTAACTCATGTCGCTAACTATAGGAAGACCGTGATCTCATGTCCATAGCAATAGAATGAAAATGTCGCATTTTCCGTGAAATTCATTCGTTTATGACCCGACTGGAATACTTGCCATGAAGGGACGCAAGACATGGGTGAGTCTATGGTTTTTTGCATATTATACGTTTGCGCCGCTGACGCCACTGATGAACGACATTCCAGCGCCAATAGAGCCTGATCAGCAGGTAGCCAAGAAAACCAAGAATAACACCGGTAATTAATGAGCCAAGATAGAGGGGTTTCCAGATTTTGGCCAGCCCGACACCCACGCCATGTAAAGAGAGTTCGAAGGACGTTTCACTGATGGGAACATCCAGGATGTGGCATCCCACCTTATAAGTGAAATAAAAGATGGCTGGCATGGTGACCGGGTTGGTGATCCAGACCAGGGCTACCGAAAGGGGCAGGTTGCAGCGGAATATGACGGCCATGGCAGCAGCCACAACCATCTGGAAGGGCATGGGTATAAAAGCACAGAACACGCCCACGAAAAAAGCACTGGCTGCTGAACGTCGATTCAGGTGCCAGAGGTTGGCATCGTGAATAGCGCTGCCCAGAAATCGCAGATGGCGGTTGCCCTTGATGGTTCCCGGATCCGGCAGATAGCGTTGTATCAGTTTCCTCGCCATGTCCCTTAAATATACTCTTTCTTTGATCTGAGACTGATTTCCAGTCTGCAGTGTGGACAAATCGTTCCAAAAGCAGTGAATCGAATGCAAAGACTCACTCCCTGAGGCTCGGTTGTCCCCGGTTGTTTTGATCAGGCAGTTTTGTGAGCATTAATCACTCACCCTCTCATTGCCTTGCAGAACCGTTTGACGTTATGCCATCTAACAGTGATACCCCCCAGCATAATCCAATCTTGATGACTATGCTGAGAGCCTGATACGTGCGCCAAACTCATATTGGGTCTGACCTGTGCGCTCTCTGTAAAAAAACTCGACATTATGCACTGATTAAATGAAACACACTATCCGTCTTCCCACAGCTTACTGTAGCTATTTATCGGGAATAGTGCTGACGGTTCTTTTTCCGGCAATACCAGGCGATATGTCTATTTGGTTTATCGGCGTTTTGGCCCTGGTGTTTATTGTGATAGGACTGCTGCATGTCATCAAAGAGGCTGTGGCTTGCCAGAGCATTGTAACGGGTGGCAATGACTTCCCTAAGGGTTTTTCGGTGTTGATCCTTCTTTATCTGGGGTTGGGATTGATCGGAATCTTTACAGGGTTTTTACATGCTGATGGGTTGAAGAAGAGCTGGATAAACAGAGAGCAAGAAAGCAGAGCGATGACAGTAACAGGATTCATCTCTGATATGCCTGCTTATCACCTGCACCTCACCCGCTTTGATTTTACTGTGAAAACCGTGGAAGGGAAGACTGCTGAGCATCTTAAAAAGATTCGACTTAGTTGGTATCAGGCACCTGAAATTCAGGCTGGAGACTTGTGGCAGTTACAGGTACGGATTAAGCACCCTCGGGGCAATCGCAGTCCGGGGGCTTTTGACAGAGAGGCCTGGGCGGCCAGAGAGAATATACAGGCAACGGGTTATGTTAAGTCAGGTGAAAAAATAGCGACTTCAGATGATATGGTTTTTTTCAGAAGTCGATATAGAAGTGCGTTACGACAGTGGCTCTATGAACATTGCAGCAAAAATTCTGCCGCCTTGTTATCAGCCTTGTTAATAGGTGATAAGTCGGGAATCTCTCAGCAACAATGGGAATCGTTGAATCAGACCGGTACGACTCATTTAATGGTGATTTCGGGTCTGCATATAGGTCTCATGGCGGCAGTCGGTTACTGGCTAACGATGATGCTGGCCCGAACAGGCGCTCTTCCTCTCAGGAAGATGACCTTGCCCCGATATGCTGCCGGGGCCGGTTTATTGTTTGCCCTGATCTATGCCTTCATGGCCGGCTTTACGGTGCCGGTTCAAAGAGCACTGGTGATGACCGGTCTGGCATTATCGGGTCCTTTGCTGGGTATTAAAGCCAGGCCCACGACTTTGTTCCTGCTGGCGCTTTGTGTCGTTCTGTCCATCGAGCCTTTGGCAATAACCAGTGCCGGTTTCTGGTATTCCTTTTCGGCGGTAGGCATTTTGCTCTACGGTTGCTGTGGCAGGATTTTTATGAATGCCGATATCAACATGGGAGGCAGGACGAGGCTCTGGCTTAGACCTCAATGGCTGGTTTTCCTGATGTTGGCTCCCATGTTGTTGTTCAATCAGCAATCGGTATCCCTGTTTTCGCCCCTGATTAATCTTGTTGCGATTCCTGTCATGGGGCTACTGGTCGTACCTGCTGCTTTTCTTGCGCTGGCATTGCAGCCGTTTTTCTTTTCGGTCTCTATCGGTATTCTTCATTTTCTGGATGACGCTTTCAGGTTTTGGGATGTGGGGCTGGCCACCGTCTCATCAGTGCCTGCTTTCATGCCTGTTGTTAGCATAGGACTGGTACAAGTTGTCCTGATTGCTGGAGCTGTATTGGTTCTGGCTACACCCAGGGGGCTTGGGTTAAGAGTACTTTTCCCCTTTTTTCTGCTGCCTCTTTTTTTTCCTGACAAGGATCACCCGGCAGCAGGAGAGGTGAAAGTGGCTGTACTGGATGTGGGGCAGGGGGTTGCAGTGCTCTTGCAAACTCGTCAGAACATACTGTTGTATGATACCGGAGTGGCTTCCAGAGGCCGTTTCAACTCGGTGGATGGTATCATTGTTCCGTATCTCAGCCGCCTTGGAATTGACCGGGTAGACCGTGTCATAATTTCTCACGGGGATAACGATCATTCGGGTGGGCTTGAATTGATTCATCAACGGTACCCAGAAGCAGAAATTATGTCGGGCTCTGCGGTTACCGGGTTTGAGGGGGCAATGAGTCCCTGTCTGCCTGGAATGAAATGGCAATGGGACGGAGTAGAGTTCGAGGTTTTGTCGGGCAGCCGGTTATCGGTTTCTGACAACGAGCGATCTTGTGTGTTGAGAGTGACAGCAGGTAATGAAAAGCTGCTCTTAACCGGTGATATTGGTAAAAAAACCGAGTCTCTTCTAATCAATCAGTTTGAAAGTCTCGAGGCTGACTACCTACTGCTTCCACATCATGGTAGCCGTTTTTCAGGTTCGCAAGCGTTTTTGTCCCTGGTCAATCCATCACAGGTGCTGGTGTCCTCGGGTTATCGAAATCCATATGGACATCCGGCGGAGGAGACCCTGAATCGGGTTGAGCGACTCGGGGCAACTCTCTACAACACGGCTACTTCAGGAACGCTTAGTTTTGTCATGGGGAGGGGCCCGGAGGCAGTGAAAAAGTACAAAATTCAAAGTGCCAGATATTGGTGGCGCTGAGTGTAGAGCTACAGTTTAATCGTTGCAGCCATATTGTTGGCAATATTGCGGCTGATACGCATGTGTTCGTGGTTTTAAGCTGATGCTCTATGGTAGAGTCTTTTCATTAAACAGGCTTCTGGAAGGGAATGGGCTGTGTTCGAATTGGTGAAATCCGGTGGTTGGCTGATGCTGCCAATCCTGCTGAGTTCTGTCATTGCCATGGCAATTATTTTTGAACGTCTCTGGACGCTCAGGCCGTCGCGCATTGCACCCAGAAATACTCTGTCTCAGGTCTGGAAGTGGATCAAGAATAATGACCTGGACAGCAAGAAAGTCAGTGGCTTGAGGAGCGGGTCTCCGTTGGGTGAAATCCTTGCGGCAGGCATCAGTAATGCCCGGTATGGCCGCGATATCATGAAAGAAAGTATTGAGGAGCAGGCTGGCAGGGTTATTCATGAACTGGAACGTTATCTTAATACTTTGGGAACGGTTGCTGCCATTGCGCCTTTGCTGGGCCTGTTGGGTACAGTGATTGGTATGATTGATGTGTTTACCGTGATCATGCTGGAAGGCACAGGTAATGCCGGCGTGCTGGCAGGGGGGATCTCCAAAGCTCTGATTACCACTGCAGCTGGCCTGACCGTGGCGATTCCCAGCCTGATCTTTCACCGTTATTTTACCCGCCGTGTGGATGAGCTGGTTGTCACCATGGAGCAGGAAGCCACCAAGTTGGTGGAAGTGCTTCAGGGAGAGCGAAAGCTAAAAGACCGCGAGGGCAAGTGATGAAATTTCGTCGCCAGTCCCGGGAAGAGGTCTCGCTCAACCTGACACCACTGATTGACGTGGTCTTTTTATTGCTGATCTTCTTTATGGTTTCGACGACCTTCACCAAGGAGACTCAGCTGGCCATTGATTTACCGGAGGCCAGTGGTGAGCAAAGAGCAGCTGTTGAGAAGACCCGGGTGGAAATTACCATCAGCCGTGAAGGTTATTATGCTGTGAACGGACGGTCTCTCGTGAACAGCAGTCTGGACACACTGAAAAATGCCTTGGCAAAAGTCAGTGAAGGAGACTCCAACCTGCCTCTTACTATCACGGCAGACGCCAATACGCCTTATCAGTCAGTGGTAACCGCCATGGATGCTGCCGGACAGCTGGGTTTTGCAAACCTCAGCATGACAACTCGAAAACCGGTAGAATCAGAGCAGTAACGGTGAATGAGCCAGAAAGGCCCGTGACCTCTGATACAAGCGCAGTCTTCACAGGCTGCGTTTGCATTTTTTAGTTAAGAGTGACTGACTCCTCATGGAAAACAAAGAATCTCGTCGTTGGCAGGCAGTAATCAGTGACTCGGTTCTCAACTCATGGTACGGCCGCGGGTTCTGGACCCGACTGTTGCTTCCATTGTCTTTTTTATACGCCCGGATAGCCCGAAATCGCCGGATGAAGCTGGAACACTCCGAGCGCTGGCGGTCGCCTGTTCCCGTCATTATTGTTGGCAATATTACGGTAGGGGGTACGGGTAAGACGCCTTTTGTAGCCAGTTTGGTAGCAAGATTAATCCGGCAGGGATTTAAGCCAGGGGTCGCCAGTCGCGGCTTTGGAGCCGACAAAAGCATTCAATTACCCGCAGAAGTTTTGCCTGAGTCCGATCCTGCACTGGTTGGGGATGAGCCTGTAATGCTGGCTCAGCAGCTGAATGTCCCGATCATGGTGGATCCGGATCGGGTTTCAGCAGCAAAAGCACTGATTGAGCAGAAAAATTGTAATCTGGTGATCGCTGATGATGGTCTTCAACACTATAATCTGGATCGTCACGTTGAATTGGTGGTGTTGGATGGCCAGAGAATGCTGGGTAATGGTCTCAACTTGCCTGCCGGGCCCCTCAGGGAGCCACCCGGCAGGCTCAGGGAAGTCGATCAGGTTGTGATCAATGGTAAGCCCTCCGGTGTGGTTGATTGTCACTTTGACTGTTTTTTCCTTGAGCCTGATGCACTCAGGCCTGTCAATGGGAAGAATACGGATCAGCCGCCTGTCTCCGGTAAAGTTCATGCAGTGGCAGGTATAGGGAATCCGGAGCGCTTTTTCAGAACGCTGGAAAAACTGGGATATGAGGTGATTCCCCATCCTTTTCCCGATCATTATGGGTTCAGGAAAGAAGATTTTCAGTTTCGGGACAATCTGCCCGTTATCATGACGGCCAAGGATGCAGTAAAATGCTCTGCTTTCGCAGAATCCCGTTTCTGGTTTCTGCCGGTTCGGGCCAGAGTGCCTGAGACGGTTTTTGAACGCATTCTGACACTGATTGAAACTAATGGGCCGCAGAGTCGGTCTGATAAGGATACCCATGGACAAGAAGCTGTTTGAGATTCTGGCCTGTCCCCTCTGCAAGGGCAATCTGAAATACGACAAATCAGCGGCTGAGCTGATTTGTCGACCCTGCGGCATGGCCTATCCCATTCGTGATGGTATTCCTGTCATGCTGGAAAACGAAGCTCGTACCCTGACTGCTGATGAGCGGCTGGAGGGCGGCGAGGCGGCATCTTCCCAAGAGGATACATCTGCCTGATGAGTGCTTCCACTGCTCCGTTTACAGTTGTTATTCCTGCCCGATTCAGTTCCAGTCGTCTGCCTGGCAAGCCACTGATTGATATCTGCGGTAAGCCTATGATTCAGCACGTCTATGAGCGAGCCTGTGAGAGTCAGGCCACTCGTGTCATTATCGCGACTGATGATGAGCGTATCATCAATGCCGTTGAAAAGTTCGATGCCGAGGCTTGCATGACGCTGGCCGGCCATCCTTCAGGAACCGATCGTCTTCAGGAGGTCACTCGTCTCTATGAAATGGGTGACAACGAAGTGATTGTTAATGTGCAGGGTGATGAGCCACTGATTCCGGCAAAAGTCATCGATCAGGTGGCTAATAATCTGATAAAGACTGAGACAGCGGGTGCTGCAACACTTTCCGAGCCTGTGCGGAATCGAGCCGATCTGTTTAATCCCAATGTGGTCAAAGTAGTGACTGATCGTGAAGGGTTTGCCCTTTACTTCAGTCGCGCTCCTGTGCCCTGGGCCAGAGATGAGTTTGCCGAGAATGGCAGCTCACTGCCCACAGTGGATATTTACAGACGCCACATTGGTATCTATGCGTATCGTGTCAGTCTGCTGAATCAGTATGTGCAATGGGAACAGAGTCCGGTTGAGTCCGTTGAGTCTCTCGAACAGTTGAGACTGCTCTGGAATGGCCATCGTATTCACGTGGCTGACGCCATGGAGACGCCTCCCCATGGGGTGGATACGGAAGCTGATCTTAAAGTGATCAGGGGGCTCGTGGAAAACAGGCTGGCCGATATTTCCTGATGAGAATTCTTGAAAACTATTCCCTCGAAGCCCTGAATACCTTTGGTTTCAGGGTCAATGCTCGCTATTTTGCTGAGGTAGGCTCGATCGGGGACCTTCATGAGGCCATCGCTTTTGCCACTCTGAAAAAACTGCCCGTTGTTCCTCTGGGGGGAGGCAGTAATCTGGTGTTAAGTAGTGATCAGGAAGCTTTGTTTATTCATGTCAATATCCTTGGTAAAAAGATCATTTCCCGAGAGGCTGGATGTGTCAGTGTGACTGCGGGAGCGGGTGAGAACTGGCATGGGTTTGTCCGCTGGACTTTGGGTAAACGGGCATTTGGGCTTGAGAATCTCTCCCTGATTCCGGGGAATGTGGGTGCAGCGCCGATTCAGAATATTGGTGCTTATGGTGTTGAAATCAAAGATTACTTCCAGAGTCTGGAAGCGCTGGATATTCAGTCTGGAGAACTGAAATGCTTTTCTCTTGAGGATTGCCAGTTTGGCTATCGTGACTCGATCTTCAAACAGTCGGCTCGTGACCATTTTATTATCACTTCTGTTACGTTTGCTCTGGATGCCAACTGGTTGCCCAGACTCTCTTATGGCCATTTGCAGCAGGAAGTAGAGCGGCGCTCAAACAAGCATCCTGATGCCTTTGCGATCAGTGACGTGGTCTGTGATATTCGCAGAGAAAAGTTGCCTGACCCATCAGAACTGGGTAATGCCGGTAGCTTTTTTAAAAACCCTCTGGTGGATGAAGCGCTTTTGAAGAGGGTGCAGACAGATTACCCTGACATCGTGGCCTATCCCTTTGAAGGGCGTTGGAAGCTGGCCGCTGGCTGGCTGATTGATCGGGCAGGCCTCAAGGGTTTTCGTCAGGGATCGGTTGGCACTTATCACAAGCAGGCTCTGGTACTGGTCAATCATGGCGGGGCAGAGCCTGATGATTTGCTGAGGCTGGCCAGACACATCCGGGCTGTTGTTCATGATCAGTTCGGTGTCGAGCTTGAGATGGAACCAAGAGTCTATTGATTTTTATTCTGTTCTCTCAAAAACCAGTGCCAGTTTTCTGGCAATCTTTTTCCCTTCTTGTGGTGAAGAAAAAACCGTTTCCGGGCTGTCTACTCTTAAGTAAGTACGAGATTTTTTCTGTTCGATGAAAGCCTGTGATGCAGTGAGGCTTGTACTGTAAATGGAGTTTTCATGCGCAGTGTTCTGTCATTATTGGTGCCATACCTGTTTGTGAGCCTATTGGTTACAAGCGTGTCCGCGGAAGATTGGCTGTCAGCCCCTTCCGCCTTCTCAGAGCCCGGTGTCCGAATCAAGAGTGAAGGCCATTCAGAAGCTGCTTCCAGTCAGCAGTTGATCAGTTGGATGTCGACAGCGCCCCAGCACGGTATTGAGTTCCCTCAGAGTCAGTGGCTGCAGTTGGCGACTGATCCCTCTGAGCAGAATGTTCGAAAAGTAGCTTCCGAATTTGCGGCTTATCTGGATACCGGGCGACTGGACAGAAGAGTTTATCAGCCCGGATGGAGGATTGCAGACACAGCTGCCTTGCCTGTATTACAGGAGCATATGGACTCCAACTCGCTTGATTTGATTGAGCCCAGGCTGCCGCAATATGAGTTGTTCAAGAAAACACTGCAACGATTGAATACTCATCTGGAAAAAGCCATTGATCACTTTCCGGCGGATAGGGTGCTGCAAGAAGGAGATCGTCATCCTTCCATTTTGACTCTGAACCGATGGTTGATTGATCTGGATCTGGCCGATCGTTTGCCAGCAGGGCAGTTCAGTCGATCCCACACGTCAGTGATCAAGAATTTACAAAAGCAATATAGGATTCGTGCGGACGGGTATATTGGTCAGCGCACTCGTCAGGCTCTGGTTGCATTAACCCTTGAAAGAATCAAAGTCCTGAAGGTGAATATGGAGCGAATGAGGTGGATGCCCAGATCATTGCCTTATCCTCATGTGCTGGTGGATATTGCTGGTTTTAATGTGGCCTGGGTGACGGGTAGAGAAAAACAGAGGCTCTATCGGGCCATCGTTGGCAAGCCTTCTCGCCAGACTCCGATTTTTCAGGAAAGTATAGAGAGTATTACAGTCAATCCTTACTGGCGAGTACCATCTTCTATTTCCTCAACTTCGTTATTGAGAAGGGCTCAGAAAGATCCTGCATTCCTGAAACGTGAGGGTTTTTCTGTTTATGAGAGCTGGAAATCAAGTGCAAGAGAGCTGGATCCTGATACTATCAACTGGAACAAATACAGTCAGAGGGGCTTTCCCTATCGTTTGGAGCAGAAGCCGGGGAAGGTGAATCCATTGGGTAAGTATAAGTTGGACTCTCCCAATGCCTACAGTGTCTATCTGCACGATACTGACAAGCCAGATCTTTTCAGGCAGTCTGTCAGAACCTTCAGTTCCGGTTGCACCCGGGTTGAGAATATTGAGCATTTAATCGGTAATATTCTTAAAAGTCAGGGAATGGAAAATGAAGTAAGGACGTTGCAGGCCACCACGGAGACAGGTAAGTTAAAACTCAGAAAACCCGTTCCACTCTATTTTGTTTACTTCACAGCCTGGCCAGATAGCAGTGGCCGTGTTCGATTCAGGCCGGACATTTACAACCTGGATGATGCTTTGTTGGCCAGACTGTAAGTGCAATCAAAACAGGCTTTCGAATTATCTTCGCTATAGGCATTGTAAGTTGGTATGCTGACGGTATTGACTGGACCATCTTCATGGATTGACACTCTGTTACTTTCAGGGACAGGGTGTTTTTAGCCGATAAGAGTTTTCGGATGACTGCCAAGACAGCCGCTGTGTCTTCTATACCTCAGACCCATCGTCAGGAATTGATTGTTGATTTAATTCGTCAGCATGGCTTTATGACGACAGATGAATTGGTGCAACACTTTAAAGTGGCTGCCCAGACGATTCGCAGAGATCTCAATGAGTTGGACAAAAAAAAACTGATCTCACGGCATCATGGTGGGGCAGGTCTGCCGTCCAGTAGTACTGTTAATACTGCTTATTCTGAGCGAAAGATGAGCCTGAGTGAAGAAAAGGATCGCATTGCAGCAGAGCTGGTCAAGAGAATACCTGATGGTGCATCGCTGTTTATCAATATCGGCACTTCAACTGAAGCGGTTGCCAGGGCATTGCTTAATCACAGGGCGTTAAGAGTCGTTACCAATAACCTTCATGTGGCTTCAATTCTTTTACAGCGTGAAGACTTTACCGTTGTGATTGCAGGGGGGGAAGTTCGAAATCGTGATGGTGGTATTGTCGGTCAGGCAACTCGGGATTTTATTGAACAATTCAGAGTAGATTATGCTGTTATGGGGATCAGTGGTATCGATATGGACGGAGCCCTGATGGACTTCGATTATCATGAGGTTAGGGTCGCACAGGCCATGATTGGTAATGCCAAACACTGTTTTCTGGCGGCAGACCATAGTAAATACGGACGGAGTGCCATGGTCAGGTTGGGGCATCTTGAGCAGATTGATGTCTTATTCACGGATGTTGAGCCACCTGAGCCACTCGAGGAGGTTATAGCAAATTCGGCGATAGAGTTGGTGATTTGCGACTAGCAATTATCGTTGTTAAAAAAAGGAGAGGTATTACCTCTCCTTTTTTTTATAAGAGTCGATGTAGTCTGACAGGTCTACAACGATGGACTCTCTTCGAAACAACTAAGCCCGGTGATGGCTCACCGGGCTGGATTATTAGTTTTCCTGTGATGCAGAGACAG
>NZ_JAHHPS010000206.1:0-3435 GCF_024606275.1 Endozoicomonas sp. SESOKO4
GCAAAAAGGCGATGAAGAAGCGATTTCTTGATGGCCATCTGAACGGGGTTATTAATACCCTTCATATTCTTCCCTACTTTCCCTTTAGCTCGGATGATGGTTTTTCTGTGATTGATTACCTGTCGGTCAACGAACAGCTGGGCAGCTGGCAGGATATTGAAGCCATCGCCGCTGACTATCAGCTGATGTCGGACCTGGTCATTAACCATGTATCCCGGGAAAGTCTCTGGTTTGCCGACTTTGTCAGTGGCCATCAGCCCGGCCGGGATTACTTTATTGAAGAAGATCCGGATACAGACCTCAGTGCAGTGACCCGCCCAAGGAACTCCCCCCTGCTGGTGCCTATTCATACAAGACGAGGGCTGAAGCACGTCTGGGCCACTTTCAGTGAAGATCAGATGGATCTGAATTTTAAAAATCCCGATGTGCTGATCCAGATGGTGGATATCCTGCTCTTTTATCTGGCCCGCGGCTCCAGAGTCATAAGGCTGGATGCCGTCGCTTTTCTGTGGAAGAAACCGGGCACTCATTGCATAAGCCTGCCCGAGACCCATGCTATCGTGAAACTGTTCCGACTGATCATGGAGAAAGCCTGCCCCGGCAGCACACTTCTGACCGAAACCAATGTCCCTCATGAAGAGAACATCAGTTATTTCGGGGAACAGGACGAGGCTCACATGGTGTATCAATTTGCTCTGCCGCCCCTGATACTGCACGCACTCAATCGGGGCACTGAGAAATACCTTGTGCAATGGGCCAGTGACCTGCCTGATTATCCAGAGAGTTGCACCGTCCTGAACTTTACTGCATCCCATGATGGCATAGGCCTGCGTCCGCTGAAGGGGTTGATCCCGGAGAATGAAGTTTCAGAGCTGATCGACAGCATGCACCGTTTTGGGGGGTTCGTCAGTATGCGCACCCTTTCAGACAATACGGAATCACCTTATGAGATCAATATTGCCCTGTTTGATGCCATGAAAGGGACCAGACGAGGCGAGGATCAGTGGCAGGTACAGCGATTTATTTGCTCTCAGCTCATCATGCTGGGGATGCGCGGAATACCTGCTATGTATATACACAGTCTGTTTGCCACGCCTAATGATCTGGCAGGCGTAGAGAGCAGCGGCAGAACCCGCTCTATCAATCGTCGCAGGTGGTTACTGGAAGAATTATTGCCAGACTTGGAAAGCCCTGTTTCAATACCGTCGCTGGTGTTCCAATCGCTGCTGAGTCATCTCAGAGTTCGTAAACAGGAACCCTGCTTTCATCCCAATGCCTCACAAACCATTCTGAATATGGAACCGGGCATTTTTGCATTCATGCGTACATCGCCCTGTGGCCGCCGGAAACTGGTGGCTATACACAACCTGACATCGGCTCATCAAACATTGAACCAGCCAGACTATGTCGGCTGGTTCGATTTACTGGGCGGTGCCGTGGTACAGGACCTTCAACTCAAGCCTTATCAGGTATTGTGGCTGGGAGGCTGAAAATGGCTATCTGAAAGAGCAATGATTTCACCTGTGCCGATGATTTGGATTGTGAAGTTTTCATGGGTACTGGTTATACAGCGGACGAGCCCCCTGACGAGAGCTGATAGCAATCATTGGACATTAGAACCCATAAGAAAAGGACGCTAATGGAATAATATTCACTAGCCAATCCAGTAGCACATGCTCACGGAACAAGTATGAATCAAACCCCCAGAAAACATCACCCGCGCTCGTTGTAAATTTAATTCCGTGAATAAAAATTCCGGAGCACTGATCCAGCCAATCAAATCTGTTACAAAAACTTATTTGCTGCTGACTCTGTATCGGATAATTGCCCCAGACCAGATAGGGTGGGCGAAAATATGTTGATGGTGCAAGAACTCCAAACACTGGTGGAATAAGAGTTACAAACATATCATGACCTTTGCCAGACGTGCACGATGCGTAACTAAACAGGCAGGCGATTCCAATTAGTCACCCAACAGGCTCCTGTTTCACAGTTTGTTGCTCGGGGAACAAGCGAGGGCGCCTAGCCGGGGGCGCCCAGCCCTAAACTCCCCAAGTCTCACAGACTCCGCAGACCTAACATCACGTAAGCTCCAAGGTAAGTCTAAAAGAGACAGAGGAAAGGTAGTTCACGGGTTGGCTCTCCGCAAGCCTCGCTGACATCCCCCACCTGTTTTGGTGGGTCTTACGCGAATTGAGGATCAATGTAGGTGTCGAGTAATACCATTCAAAATTTCACCAGTTCCGCACACGTCTTATACCGGCTACGCTTTTTTTTGTTTAGCCCTGGCCTCAATAATGGCTGCAAATAGCATTCAAATGCCCATCGCCACCCCCTCACGACGGGGGTCAGCACCGCCCTCAAGGCCTTTTTCCGTGATCACAATGCCATGCAGGCCACTGTTGAGTTCCCGCACCTTGATGGAATAGCCGAGCTTTTCCAATGCAGGCTTCAGACGCTCTGCTTCGGTATCCTGCTCAAGCTCATAAACGCCAGACGGATTCAGCTTATGAGGCAGAGCAATGGCTTTCTGGATATCCATTCCCCAGTCAATATGGGCTATCAGGGTTTTGGCAACATAACTAATGATACGACTGCCGCCGGGTGAGCCAATCACCATATAAGGCTGACCCTTTTTATCCATAACAATCGTGGGGGCCATAGAAGACCTTGGTCTTTTACCAGGTTCAACACGATTGGCAATGGGCGTACCACCCTCATGACTGGCAAAAGAAAAGTCAGTCATTTCATTATTCAGCAGGAAACCGCCCACCATCAAACGAGAACCGAAACCGTTCTCAATCGTCGTCGTCATGGACAGCGCATTACCCTCGGCATCGACAATGGAAATATGGCTGGTAGAAGGCAGTTCAATGGACTGATCATCCGCCCTAAGTGAAGCATGCTGCCAGGTGGGTTTACCCGCTTTAACGGTCTTCAGGGCCTGATCTGACTGAAGCTGTTTAGCCCGGTCTGCCAGATATTGACTATTCAGAAGTCCCTGGACAGGCACGGGAACATAGTCACTGTCAGCCAGATAACGGGCCCTGTCGGCAAAAGCCAGTCTTGAAGCACCGGCAAACAGACGCCAGGACTCCGGATTATCCGACCCCAGGCTGGCCAGATCATAAGACTGCAGAATGCCCAGAATTTGTCCCACTGTGGTTGCGCCTGAGCTGGGCGGCCCCATGCCGCAGACAGAGTATTGGCGATAGGCTGAGCACACCGGCGCACGCTCTTTTACCTGATAGTTTTTCAGATCCTTCTTTGAAAGCGCTCCGGGATTACCCCTGGCCTCTCTGACTGTTCTGACAATTCTTTCCGCCAACTCCCCCTTATAGAAGGCTTTTGAGCCCTTGCTGGCAATAAGCCTGAGTGTCCTGGCAAACTCGGGATTTTTTAGAACAGTACCCGACTGAAGTGGCTGTCCTTCTT
>NZ_JAHHPS010000207.1:0-7865 GCF_024606275.1 Endozoicomonas sp. SESOKO4
ATGATGAATGGGGCATTTGGATTAAAAGACAGAGAGCAGGCATGGGGTTGGGTATCGTTTGATGATGCTGGTAAACGCCGCTGTTGGGCTGTCAATGGGAAACGTTATAGAGCAGGATTTGCTTCATTGAGCGCATGGTCTTCGGCGGGTTTTGATGTTGCATGTAATGGCACTATGCCAACAGCTATTTCATCTGCTTCATCATTTTTATCCGCTTCTGCTACAGTCTCTCCCAATACAACCCAGGTAGCCTACACTTCATCCAAACTTATTTCTGATGCTGATAATACGAGCGGTCCTGTTATTAGTATTGTTGAGGGATGGTTGACAAATGGGTGTCCATGCAGCCACATCGCTTGCAAAGCCCTGATATTACTGAGTGTTGTGAATTTTTTGTTTTAGCTTGAACTGCCAATTCCGCTACAACCCAGGGAATATGGGGACTGAGGGCGTTGAAGAAAACGACCGTTTTCGTTTGACACATAGGACCGATGAAAAGGTACGGGTTTCAGGCCTTCCGCTCCATGGAGTGTGTCGAAAAACCTCCGGTTCCCATGCTTTTAGGCCCTGTGGGTCCCAGCATGGGAACAAGTTGTTGGAGTTTTGCGACAGCCTCTGTGGGGCGGGGTAACTGATTTATGAAAAAAGCCTGATCTTTTAAGAGTGGTTGATCATAGACTCATAGTGCTGAGCTTCTTTGGCAGGAATAATATTCACACTCTCGGTTTGAGGATCAAAAACAATAGAGACTTCACCGGATTTCAATAACCCAATTACCTGCTGAATACGGCTTTCCTGATCCTGGTCAAAACCGTTGTCAGTCCCCTCCCGGCTGACAAAATCGGCAATCAGATGGTTCAGTGTCTCTGCGTTCAATTCCTGATAGGGAATGATCATTCTTAAACTCCTAAAGATGACCGTAAGGTTCCAGGTCGGTGACCAGAAAGTGATCTCCCCTGGATTCCCAGACTACATTAACGTCCCAGAGTGCAGAGCCATGTCTGCGTCCTGTTGTATCTCTTAGGTACGCCGGGCGTGGGTCCTGGCCCAATACTTGTTTAATCAGTTCCACCAGAGAGCGTCCGGTCTGTCGTTCATAGGTCTGGCACTTGATCATGGCCACTTCACTAAATTCCACTTCTGCCATAACCGCCGGTAAAGGTGCAAAGCCACCTTTTGCTTCTGGTAGCGCATCGGCGTAAGGCAAGTAAGGTTTGATATCAATGATGGGGGTGCCGTCCAGCAGGTCAGCTTCTGTCAGTCGTAGTATCAGCTTGCCGTTTCCGGACTGGATGCTCTTCAGTTTTACCACGGAGAGGCCAATGGGATTGGGACGGTGGGTCGAACGGGTGGCAAAAACTCCCATGCGTTGTTTACCGCCCAGACGAGGAGGGCGAATGGTAGGACGCCAGCCTTCATTCATGGTTTCGTGAAAAATAAAATGAAGCCAGAGGTGAGAGAAACCTTCCAGACCACGCACCAGATTCTCCTGGTTGAAGGGGGGTAACAGTTCCAGCTCTGACTCTGCCGCTGTGACAATGCCTGGTTGGCGGGGAATTCCAAATTTTTGCCGATAGCAGGAGTGAATCACTCCAATTTGTTCAAACTGGAAACTGTTTTTGCTCACACTGAACCCGTAATCGTTGTCTTGACCGGGCAATATAATGGAAAACAGAAGCTCATAACAGCTCCCGGACTGACAAGGAGCACTATTGCTCCAGAGATGGTCAGCGGAGCCTGAACAGGATTTGCGAAGAATAGAGAGGTCAGGAGCCTGATAGAGAAGTCATTCTCAGGCTCCTGCTTGACTCAGGGAGTCTTTTTTTTCCAGAAAGTGGCCTGAGCAACCGTATGCTGGTGCTTTCTGGCGGTTTCCCGGATGACAAAAGGAATATCTCTGGGTGGTTTAATTTCCTCAAAGTGTTGGCTTAGAACTCTTCTCAGCCCGTCATAGGTTGTCAGGGCTTCACCATTCTCACGTATTCCACCCAGCCATTTCTCTTTTGACGTGTATTCTTCCAGCCAGGTGTAAGGCGAGGTCAGCACCAGCAGTCCCTCCGGGCGGATTCTCTCATGTACAGAAGACAGGAATTTATGGGGATCGTTCAGTCGATCAATCAGATTCCCGGCAAAGATCAGGTCATAGTTGTTGTACTTGGGTTTGAGGTTACAGGCATCGCCCTGGGTAAACAGTACACGACTGACATCAATGTCATCGGCAAAATCTGTCAGTTTGGCTTCACGGTATTCACCCAATTCGCCCTCGGAAGGTACAAAATATCGAATTTTTCCGTTCTGCTGAAGCTTCGCGGCCGCAGAGATGAAACGAGCTGAGAAGTCGATACCGTCTACATGATTGAACCAGCGGGCCAGCTCAAAACTGCTTCGTCCTACCGAGCAGCCAAGGTCCAATGCCCGGGTGCAATTATGGTCTTTTAGCAACTCATGGCAGACCCTGGCACAGGCCCTGGGGAAGTTTTCAACGCCAAAGTAGCTGTCGCCATAATGGAATTCCAGGTACTGAGCCACCAGTGCATCGGTTTCATAGGGGTTCTGGCTGGCATTATGTTCAGCAGTGGATTCAACATAGCGAAAACCGGCGTGCTGGAAAAAATGCCGTCTGAAGGCATACCGCGAATCCCGAATTGCATAGTTGCCTGTCGAGATCCAGCAGCCACCCTTAATCAGGTTATGCCTGCCATCAAATGTGGGGGTTGAAAAGTCATCATAGTAGGGATGAACCCTGAAGCCTTCAAAGGCATCAATGGGTGTCGTTGTCCATTGCCAGACATTGCCAATGACATCATAAAAATCCCCAGTCCTGAACTGGTTAACCGGGCAGGAGGAGGCCCAGTATTCAAGGTTGATGTTGCCCGGAGCCTGTTCCCAATAGGGTTGGTCTGTTTCAATGGTGTCTCTCAAACAATACCATTCAGCTTCAGATGGCAGTTGTATTTGCAGGCCTGTCATTTCTGATTTCCATCGGCAGAATGCCTGAGCTTCGTGACAGTTGACATCCACAGGCCAGTTCCAGGGCATGTCTATTTCTTCCAACATGGCCCGGTATCGGTAATTTTCATCACCGGGAACCCAGAACTCAGGGTGTATGGCTTCGGCAAAGGTAGCCCATGCCCAGCCCTCATCGGTCCAGTATTTTTCGGTGTTGTATCCGTCATCCTGAACAAACTCAAGAAACTCCTGGTTGCTGACCAGGTACTGGCTGGCCTTGAAGGCAGGGATACTTTCTTCATAGTGACCATACTCGTTGTCCCAGCCATAAAGGGCATGATCAAAGGGTTTTCCGAGAATCTGGTGGCCACCCGTATGTTCAATTAACTGATTTTCCGGGGCGGCCCCTGAACTTTTACAGGGTTGCCAGTTCGGGTGCGGCGTGACGTAAGCCAGAGGTAGCTGACGAATCAGAACCGATGAGGTTTCGAGGTGGATGCGCTCATGCTCAATGCCCATCATGATTAGCCAGGCCGGACTTTCCCAGGTGATGGGTACGTCCAGAGGCATGTTTTCAATAAAATCAATGACCCGTGCCCTGACCTTTCGACGGTATTCTTTCATGGCTGGAACCGTAGGCCAGTCGTAGTTATTTTCGTCCAGATCATCCCAGGACATTTCATCAACGCCGATGGCCACCATTGCTTCGATGTCCGTATCTACCCGTTCGTTAATCAGGCGGGCAGCAATCAGCTTATTGATAAAAAATGCTGCCGTATGGCCGTAGTAGAAAATCAGCGGGTGTCTCTGGGAAATGGCTTTGCGGTAAAAAGCTTCATCATTGGTGAGTGTTTCAAAAAGACGGTCGTAAATATCGTAGGTTTCGCAGAAATACTGATTCAGTTCCTGTCGTTTTTCTTCCGGGGTACCTGAGTCGAGAATCAGTGTTCTTGTCGGGATCGGAAGTGGCGGAGTGTTTTCTGTAGGCGTCATCTTCAGCACGAGCTAATCTCCAAAGCATTTGATGAATGCTGTCCGGTTTGATCAGAGTCTATTAAAGTATCCTATATGGTTTAGAGCTTAAAGGCAGAAGTATCAAGATTGACAGATGTGTCAATGTTAGCAGATTAACTCATAAAGGCTTTGCTGTCTGAGCCATCCGTTATCAAAGTGGCGGGCCATCATCAGCAAGTGGGTGTTCCGAAAAGTGTTGAAAGGGCCGTCAGTTATTCACTGACAGCCCGACATTTAATTACGCCAGTCAGGATTTCAGATTGGCTACTGCTGCCTTGATCCTGCGGATGCCTTCTTCCAGAGTGGAGCGGCTGCAGCCAAAGTTCATTCTCAGGTAGTCACGGTCTCCAAACTGAGCGCCGGGGGAGAAGCCGACACCGGCCTCTTCAAAGAAACGGTGAGGATCATCCAGTCCTAATTCGCTGACGTTAATCCAGGCCAGGTAGGTAGACTGAAGAGGCAGCATAGTTAGCCCCTCAATACCGTTGATTTCAGACATCAGCAGGTCGTGGTTACCCCGCAGATAGTCCAGCAGACTCTGGCGCCAGGGTTCACCGTGCTCATAGGCGGCCCTGGCCGCCGTGAAACCCATCAGCATGTTATCCGGATCAGGGACAATTCCTTTGCGAACTCTCTGGAACTCCATACGCAGTGTGCCATCCGGTATTATGGCAAAGGCGCAGCCTAAGCCGGCCACATTAAATGTCTTGGAAGGAGACATCAGGGTGATGGAGGTGTCACGGGTGAAGTCACTCAGACTGGCGTAAGGTATGTGCTCGGCGTTGCGATCAAGAATAAGGTCGCAATGCACTTCGTCGGAGCATACGACAATGTTGTACTTTTTGCAGAGTGCCTCGATAGTCTCCAGTTCTTTCCGGCTGAGCACGCGGCCATTGGGGTTCTGTGGGTTACACAGCATCAAGAGTCGGGTGTCTTCGGTGATCTTGCTTTCAAATGCCTCCAGATCAAACTGCCACTGATTATCTCTGATAATCCAGTCCAGTCCGATCATTTCGCGCCCACCCAGCTTGGGAGCCATTAAAAAGGGATAGTAAACCGGTAGAGGCACGGCAACGGTCTCTCCGGGGCCGGCAACACTCCTCACCGAAATATTGAGTGCCGTTACCAGCCCGGGCAGCCAGACGATCCAGTCTCTTTCAATCTGCCAGTCGTAGAGGTTATGCATTCGCTCGACAATGCGTTCTTCCAGGCCCTCATCGGCCAGGGTATAGCCAAACACACCATGTTCAACACGTTGTTGCATAGCTTCAATGATTTCGGGGGCGGATTTGAAGTCCATATCCGCCACCCAGAAAGGCAATATATCTCTTTCCTTGTAGCGATCCCACTTCAGGCTTGAGGTATGAGTTCGGTTGATAAAAGTATCGAAATCTGTGGACACGAATACTTCCCTTGGTATTGGATTGAATCGGTTGTAACGATACTACCTGCAGCCAGTCTTTTTTGAAATGGGATTTATCGGGACGACTCCGGGAAGTGCAGCCAATTTTATCCGTTTTGCTGCCTCGCTGGTCGGCTGAGGAGGGCAATCCCTGCCCGGAGGCTGGAAAATCAAGATGTTGTAGACAATGCTCAGAGAACCTTAAGTTTCTGTGTGGAGTGGTACCGGGTTGATTTCCAGAGGCGTTGTCTATTCACTGGTGTCGGGGGCATTGCTGGGAAGTTTGATCATTCTTCCTGAATGGATGTCGGAATATACGGCTATAGAACTGGTAGCAGGACGCTTTACAGCATTTGGTCTCTGGATCTCTATGATCGTTCTTTTTCGTCGCGAGATGATTCAAAGAGCCCGGCTGGGTGATATCCAGAAGTGGGTTTGGGTGGCCCTGCTGACTAATGTTCTTTATTACCTTTTTCTTATTATCAGTATCCGAAGCCTCGGCGGAGTCTTTGCCTGTATTCTGATGGCCGCTTTACCCATGATTTTTCAGAAATGCTTTTTGACTGGAAAAGCTGGCAGTCAGCTCACTATTCCTTTACTGCTGTTGATTGGAGCGCTGTTTCTGTTGATGTCCCAGAAGTTTGATCAGGTTTCTCCGGACTCACATGAGCAGAGTATGGCCAATGGCTTGTTCTGGTTACTGTTGGCGAGCATCAGCTGGCTCGCAGGTACCCGCATACAACTGTTAATGGCCATTGAACATCCCGATATTGGTCCTTCCGATCGTTATCTGTTAACCGGATTAGGCTCTATGTTGGCACTCCCCATGATTTATCCACTGACCTGGCTGGACCATCCCGAATTTACCCTCTTTTCGAAAGGTGTTGCCAATATTGACTGGGCTTACTTCGGAGGAGGACTGCTGTTGGCAGGCGTATTAGCCACCGGTTTGGCCCGGATATGCAGACGCAAGGCGGTGTTGCATAACAGTGATTCAGGATTTTATCCCTGTACATCGCTGGAAGTTTTATTTGGGGTACTTTTTGTCTTTATGCTGGAGGGGCGCATACCCAACGCTCAGGAGTGGGCCGTCATTGCCATTCTGGTTTGGGGTATGGCCCTCTTTTACCGGAGTCGAACTGCTTCTCAGTTCAATACCAGCTCGGGATAGCTGCTTCTGATCTCTTCCCGGTTGCCCCTGAAAAGAATTCTTCCTTGTTTTTGCTCCAGTTGATATTCGTACATGGGGTCGTAGTAGCCCACCAATAACTCCTCAATCAGTGGCCGGTAACCATCAATGATGCCATGAACTTCATGCTGCAAAAGAGCTGAGGATAGCAGTTCTCCCAGCGCCTTATAGCGGGCTCCACCCAATCTTTTACGAATCCGGTAAAGGCTGTCAGCCAGGCCCTGGCTAAACCGGGCGAAGCCCTCTTTTTTACCATAAACCGTCTCGAATTCGGCCAGATTATCACGGACATACTCCTGGAGAGCTATCTCTACACGATCTTTGATGAACGTTTCCAGCAGAATGATCGGGGATTGCTGCATCTTGTCCCTGAATGCCCGGGACAGACCGCAACGCCCGATCAGCTTGCTTTCGTCTTCCAGAAGTACCGATCGGCCTGGTTTAAAATGGCGGTGCTTGAGCATGGCGATAGAAAGGCGGCTTTCAAAGTCAATTTGGGTGGGCTGGCCACCGTAACGGCGACCGAAGCTCGATCCTCGATGATTGGCCAGACCTTCCAGGTCAATACTGTCTTCAATGTCATGAATCAGACGAGTTTTGCCGGTACCGGTTTTGCCAGCGAGAATCATAAAGGGAATATCATCAACAGACTGTTCCAGTTCATCAATCAGGAATCTTCTCATGGCTTTGTAGCCCCCCTCGACCAGAGGGTAGGGATATCCGGACTCTGCCAGCCAGGATTGGCTGATATGAGAGCGCTGACCGCCGCGAAAACAGAATAGGTAGCCATCTGGGTGTTGTTGAGCAAATTGCTGCCAGAGAGTCACTCTTTGAGTACGAACATTGTCAGTGGCCAGCTCATAACCCAAAGAGAGAGCTGCTTCCTGCCCGTACTGCTTGTATTCAGTACCAATCACTTTGCGTTGGTGATCGTCCAGAATAGGCAGATTGGTCGCCAATGGAAATGAACCCTTGCTGAATTCAACGGGGGCCCGAACATCCATCAGGGGGGCATCATTCAGGAACAGTGAGAGGTAGTCGGTAGTATCCGGGCGTTGTTGGGTCATATAATTCCGTTGCAGCCTGACGGGGGTGGGCTGGCTTATTGTCCAAAAGCGCAATAGTTTGGCTGCAACCTGTCTGTTCAGGCAAGTACGGATTGTCTCTAATGGGTTTAGAAGAGTGAAACCTACACCGGACTTTTTTATCCTTTTCGCTCTAATACACCATCCTGACCTTTGAAAAGACAACCTGAAAGTCCACTGGAGATCATGTATGGGTATCAGAACTGAGATGCATCCAGATCAATTA
>NZ_JAHHPS010000023.1:0-1221 GCF_024606275.1 Endozoicomonas sp. SESOKO4
TTATTGCAACCGCAGTAGGACAGCCTTAAGTCCGACAGGCTGCTAGTGCTGCTGTGATGAATTTGGTGCAGATACCTCGTTCACTGAGTTCCTTTTTGTTCACGTAATCGCTCCAGGGGTAACATGGCTGAACGGCTCGATGAGCCTGAGAAGGAACGGTTAACAGTGAGGTGAGTTCAGGCTGATACGATCAAACGATTGTACCAGCCTTTGACCGAGGTTTGGCAATGGGGATTAGGTGAAATATCGTTGGGTTTTTAAGCGGGTGCAGTGAATTTTTAGGTAGCACCCACAGGCAGTAGTTTCTGGTGTCTGAGAGCACTGAGATCCTCACCTGTTTGTTCAGATTGTTGTTTTTCAGAAAGCCTGAAGTCCGGCGCCACATGAGATCAGTGCTCTTTTGTTTTGTTATTTTGGATCTCAACACCAAAGTATTTAAAATAAATTTGCAATCCTCGTTGGTTAAGCTGCGCGTTTCCATAACCCTTCGGTATTCTGAGAGCATGATGTGGAATAGTTGGCTCCCCATCCCCACATACGCGATTTTCAGTGGCATCTGCAGTGGTCGTATTTGTAGCTTCAAGGGCATCTGCAGTGGTTGTATTTGTAGCTTCAAGGGTATCTGCAGTGATCGTATTTATAACTTCAGGGGCATCTGCAGTGGTTGTATTTGTAGCTTCAGGGGCATCTGGAATGATCGTATTTGTAGCTTCAGGGGTATCTGCAGTGATCATATTTATAACGTCAGGTGCAGGGGAAGACAGGGTTAAACTTAAATCAGAGTCTGTATTACCTATTGCCGGGTGCACCAGCACTTGGGTCAGTTCATTTGATGCAGGATCAAAGTGAACAATTAAACCGGCTGGCGGTGCTGGTTGATCATTGCTTTCAGGGCGATGATTGGTATTTTCTGTATATTCATCGGCCATGGCCTCGTGATCGAGTTCATAGGTTTTCCTCCTTGATCTACACCATTTAACCAGGCCGCAAGTACCAAAGCCTACTATGGCCAGCGGTGGCAACAGACCAGCGAACACCCGTTTCAGTATTCGCGAGGTGTAATCGGCTGGTTTTACGCTGACCACTGTTCGTATTTGACTGAACTGGTTGTGTGGGTTAGCTGCTGTTACAGTCAGGGGCCATCTTTCCGATAGTGCCCAACCACCGCTTTCTTTACTCAAAGGGGTATCACTATCAGGATTGACCACTAAACTGTTGTTT
>NZ_JAHHPS010000208.1:0-1058 GCF_024606275.1 Endozoicomonas sp. SESOKO4
CTGCCGTATACTCTTTGCAGGATTGGATATTTTCAGGGACAGGCTGCAAAGGGATCTTATCCTTTCTGCACTGATGAATATATTGAAACCAGGCGTGTAAAAATTGATTAATTAATTTGATTTCCTGTACCGTTTTCGGACAACGGAAAAAACGAAACTCCAGCGTTGATAATTTGTTGACTCTGTTTGCTCCGGTAATATGCAACAAAGACATAGCCATATATTTTTCCATTATATCAATATCAATATAACCAAGACCCTTTTGTATACTCGTCATATGAACAAGCTGGCTATAAAAATGTGCAAATTCCTCAAGCCTTTCTTTTTTTTCCGAATCAGTGCTCTCTTTATGGCTTGGCTTTTCAGTATGATTTTCTTCTATTTTTTTATTGTATCGGTCAATGATCGTATTTAACCGTTTTACGGCAAAAGGTTTTGCGTCTGGATTGTAATCAGCAAATGTTTTGTACCATCTGGCTTCATTTTTCTGCAGTATACGATCATTATTTCCAAACGCCCTCAGCAAAAAAGGATTTCGCTGAATCTCAGACTCCATCACCAGAAGCACACCGGTATCACCCTGAGTGGCACTCAAAACATCGACGTGTTTATGCCCGGAACTATAATCAATCAATCCTTTTTTACGCATTGAATCAGTGACTTCAATCACCTTCTCAAAAGATAATTCCGCAAGTTGATCATCAGAATGGTAAGGCGTGCAATTTATTTCAAACCACGCAGACGAGTCATAAAAAGAGACTACGGTAAAGCGATCGTCAAAACCATAGTGTACACCACGACTGTCAGTGATAGCGCGACAAGTCATCCCTTTTTCTGGTAGTTGAGATGAAAAAATATCACAAAGCCGACCTCGTGTACGGGAAAGCTCATTTTTAACATCATATTCAAGCTCTTCACCCAATTTAAGGTTTGGTCTATTTGACGCCTTCGCTTCATTGTCAGTCCCAAAAAAGGAGTCATCAAACATGGTTTTGACAATGCGATCACAGCGCCCGGAAAAAATAACATCCATAACATGTCGATTAAAATACTCTCTC
>NZ_JAHHPS010000209.1:0-2232 GCF_024606275.1 Endozoicomonas sp. SESOKO4
AGTTCGGGCAATACGGGACAGGTTGTCTGAACCCATCTGTATGAGGCCAAAAATAACCAGCGCAATAAGGTTAATAGGGGATTGAGCCAGCCAAGAGAGGTTTTAAGGCGCTTTGCCAGTGAATGGGTGTGTTGCACGAAAGGTGAATGCTTGAGGTAATGGGCTTGCAGAATATCTGCTATTGGCCACCTAATTCACCCTTTCATATCAAGCTTTGTCTCGAAATTTTCCACTACAGAGCTGGGAGGCTGACCGAGAATAGCGCCCGTAGCGAGGACGCTTAAGTCCGACAGGCTGCTAGCGCTGGTTGCGTGATGGGTAGCTACACAGTTTATCCAGCCTTGGCTGGATGTTTTCGGTGACTTTCAAGGAAGGTAGATGTCACCCCAACTTGTGCAGCTAAATCATAATGCTGCTGATCCTCTGATTGTTCAGGGTGAAGTCATACATCACCATATACCGGTACACCTTGCGCTTTTGCCTTTTTGCACCAAGTATGCTGGGTTGCATCAGTGATGCTGGTTTCTCTTTTAAGCTGAACCACGGAAACATTATTGGGTGGCATCATCCTCTGAATAATGGACTTCTTTCATTTCTTTGGAGTAGCGAGCCATAACAGCCTCTTTCTAAATGCTCTCAGTTATTGAGAGTCATGAGTCAAAATAGACGACATTTGTCCTGACAAATGGGATTATTGCGTTCACTACAGTAAGTAGAAAAAATATTATGAGTCAGTGATTTAAAAAACTAAGTCGTTTAATGTAAAACGATAAAGTTCTTACTATCAACGTAAGGTGAGAGATTATTGTAACCGCACCGAGTGTGACGGGCTATAAAATCCCTATTAAATTTATATTTAATTTTGATGCTTGTTTATTAGTCCAGTTTGAAGATTTCGCAACCATCCATCTTGGATTTTTCTTATTTTTTAGGGGTTACATTTCGCCAATTGTTGATTTTTAGCTTTTAATACTTACTTTTTCCGGAAAGAGTTTCGGGGCAGTACTTTTAGTCGTGTGCATCAGTATAAGTATAAGGCATACGCCTTATGATTGACGCCAAAACACTCTTTTGATACTTTCTGTGCCCATCGAATCGACAGCCAGATTGAAGCGGTTTGTTCGGATGTGTGAGCCCTTTCATAAAAATACCGGCCATCAGTGATGAACCAGAACTGAGATAAAAAAGCTTAAATCATACTGGTTATCTTTGTCTTGCTATTCCAATATTCAGTAGTTGATTGAAGGGCGGTAGCGTGCTCAAGAGTGATTTTAGATTACTAAGGAAAAGCTTTTTTCTTCTCTTTATTTTTTCCTCAAGTGTCAAGGCCGACGAATGTATAAGGCCTTTACCTTTTGATTCAGTATGTTTAGAGGCGGAGATAGCAGCAGCGATCAAGTATGATGATAATATCTTCCGTAGCCGCAGCAAGAAAGGTTCTTCGGTTTATGTTCTAAGCCCACGGCTTTCTACTTTTCTTAAAAATGATAACAATCGGTATAGCCTGACCTTGAATGCAGCCAGAAATGACTATTCAAGGTTTCAAACGGGTAGTTTTCTTGATTATGGCCTGTCAGGCAGAATCGAGCATGAACTGAATAGCCGACATAGAATCAATCTAGATGTGACCGATGAGTTGTCTCATGATTTGAGTTCAGAAGAAGAAAGAGAAAACCTTTTTCTTGAATACCGGCAGCGGATTTTTTCTGGAAAATATGGTTTCGGATCCAAAAGAGCAAAAGCCCATATAGACTTTGAGTATCAGTTGAACACAAGAAGCTATGAAGATAGTGGTTTCAACGATCGCCGGTTAGAAGACTATGAGTTATTATTTTTCTTGCAGTTGATGCCTGACACAGATGCAGTATTTGAGGTATCCCATCGTTCACTACAATATCCTGATCTGGAAAATACAGGCTATGAAGTCAGCAGTTATCTGGCTGGTTTTAACTGGAATTACAGCTCCAAGACATTGTTCTTTCTGAAACTGGGGCGTCGATATCAGGTGGCAGATGAGAGTCAGGCAGGAAAAGAAGGTTTTACCGGATGGGATGCTGGTCTCACATACAAGCCAAGAACTTACTCCGTATTCAAACTAACAACCGGTCAAGATTATGATTACGATTACGATGAGCCTCAGAGTGCTAATTTCATACAGGCTCGTTTTATTGATTTTTCCTGGCGTCATGGCTGGAGCGCCAAATTAGCCACCAGATTGGATTGGATCTATTC
>NZ_JAHHPS010000210.1:0-1202 GCF_024606275.1 Endozoicomonas sp. SESOKO4
ATCTATTTATGATCGAACTATTTATGATCGAAGTTGAAGATCGGCAAATGGATTATGTTTAACTAAGGCAGGGATACAGTTAAATCTATAGTCTCTTTATTTACAGAGCGTATTTCATAATAGTTGCGTTATTTTTGATTTAAGAGACAGTAGGCAGATTTTCCGGAGCAGTACTTTGAGAAAAAAAATCGCCCATTTGAAGACCCAGCCCCACATTCTGGCAGTATTGGGGCTGGTATTAGCAACTCTCTGTTGGGGGGGGTAACCTTGTTGCAGGCCGAATGAGTGTGGGAGATATTCCTCCCATCGCGCTGTCATTCTGGAGATGGGCCCTGACTTTTCTGATTCTGTTTTCATTTACCGGAAAAAAGCTGGTTCGGCAGAGAAAGCTGATTTTTCAGAGTCGTTATCAATTATTGATCCTGGGTTTCTTCAGCATTACCTGCTTTAACACACTGCTCTATATCGCTGCTCAATCGACACAGGCGGTGAATCTGGGCCTGATACAAATAGTTTTGCCTGTTATTACCATGATCCTGGCTATTCCACTGTTAAATGTTTTTCCTAAAAAAAGACAGTTGTTTGGTATGGGGATGGCCCTTCCCGGGCTGCTGACGATTTTCAGTAAGGGCGAGTGGTCATCGCTGGCCAGCCTTGATTTTGGCAGGGGAGACATGATCATGTTTTTTGCTACCTGCTGTTGGGGCTCTTATACGGTGTTGCTCAAGCGTTTTGAACTGCCCGTATCCGGGGCTCAGCTGTTGACTACTCTGGTTGGGATTGGGGTATTGATCCTCTTGCCCTTTTATCTCTGGGAGCTATCGTCGAAAGGTGGCTTTATCGTCAGTCCGAAAGCACTTTTTCTCATCAGTTACGCTGCTTTGTTTGCTTCACTGGTCGCTTATATGTCATGGAATTTCGGCGTGTCTATTCTGGGGGCAAACACTGCGGCCATGTTTAACTTCCTAATCCCTGTTTTTTCAGCCATGTTCGCTATTCCCATTCTTGGAGAGACACTTTACCAGTACCACTTGATAGGAGCTGGATTGATCTTTACAGGATTATGGATAACCAATCGGAAATATTCTTCAACAGACAGTCCGGGTTAGACACTTGAAGAATCTTTCCTCACCCAAAGTGAAGAAAGATTACCAAATTGAGCGGAAAGCCCCGTACTTCTAGTTCGGGGATGGATAGCTCGC
>NZ_JAHHPS010000211.1:0-18679 GCF_024606275.1 Endozoicomonas sp. SESOKO4
TCTTGGTCGCGATGTGTCCCTGATCGTGGTAGAGCGAGATGACGGCATCAAACTGTCCATTCAGAGCCTGATAAAACACTGAGTCGGCAGGCAAGGGGCCCGACACGTTGAATCCAAGTTGTTGCAGTTTACGGACAGCGGGCCAGATTTCTTCTTGTTCTTCATGTCCAAACAGTCCGTTATCTCCACAATGAGGATTTAACCCTGCTATAGCCAGGTGAGGGGCCTCAATACCCAGCGATTTCAGGGCATCAACCGCGCTTTCAGCACATTGAATCAGGTTCTTTTGAGTAACGAAGTCACACGCCAGCCTGAGAGACAAATGTCGTGAGAGAAAAAATACTTTCAAGCCTGCAACCTCAAACAAAGTGAGTGGGTGTTTGCTGTCTGTCAGATCGGCAAGAATTTCGGTGTGTCCTGTTTCTCTGATATTTGCTGCGTCCAGAGACATCTGTTAATGGGAGGCGTTACAAGAGCGTGGGCTTCTTTGTCCAGAGCCAGTTGAGTTGCGAGTTGAATACAGTCGTAGGCCATCTTTCCTGCGGCAGCGGAAACCTTGCCCAGCTCGAAAATTTGGCGGGGGTTGGGAGGCTCAAGGACATTGAGAATACCCGTCCGGGGATCAATATCTGCACAGGTCTTCACAGACTTGATAGTAAGGGGCAAATTGCAGGACGAGATAGTTTGCTGAAGGATCTCCACATAGCCGACGACCAGTAATCGAGAGGCATCGGAAAAGTCATTGGCTGAAAGTGCTTTTATCAGGACTTCCGGGCCGATTCCGGCCGGGTCGCCCATTGGCATACTGATCAGGGGTTTCATTACTCACAGCAACATCTGGCTGGTCTCAACCTATTTTATAGCTGTGAGTTTAGAAGATGTCACCACGCCAAAGAAGCTGTCGCAAAAGGTGTGATGAGATGCTGTCGCATCATCAGGAGCGGATAATATGACCGCCTGATTCCCTGATGGCCGCCAGACTCTCGTCATCGAAACGGCTGTCCGTGATAATGGTATCCAGCTCATCCAGCTGACAGATAGTCTTCATGCTGGAAGCTCCGAACTTGCTGGAGTCTGCCAGCAGAACACTGCGGGTTGCACGTTCCAGCATCTTGCGACGAATAAAGTAATGGTCGGTAGAGGCAGTGGTCATACCGTGTTGCAGACTCCAGCTGTTGGTCGCCAGAAAAGCAATGTCTGCGTTAATGCTGTCCAGGAAAGACAGGGCGGTTGTGTCACAGTGAGCCTTGGTAATGGCGCTGACCAGACCTCCCGTGGTGTAGACCCTGGCGGTGGAGGAGTCTGAAAGTTGCAGAGCGATCTTCAGGTCCGGGGTCACAATGGTGACCTTCATGCGCATCATCAGTTTGGCCAGGGCCATGGTGCTTGTACCGGCATCCAGCAGAATGATCTGTCCTTCCTTGACCAGCTTGAGGGCCTCGTGAGCAATGGACTTTTTCTCTTCAATGTTGACAGCGTTCTTCTTTTCGTAGGGGATATCTTCCATCAGGAAGCTTTTGGATACTGCACCGCCATAGGTGACGCGCAGTTTGTCCTCCTGCTCCAGAGTGCGTATATCGCGACGAATAGTCATCTGGGAAACATCGAATTTCTCCGCCATCTCTTCGATATTGGCACAACCTTTTTCTTCAACGTAAGACAGAATGTGCTCTCGACGCTCAACGGGAAGCATACCTTGACCTCTTGAATCATTGTGTATCTGTTATTGACGCCTCACAGTGAACCGGGGCGCAGTACTGGTCCGTGCTGCCGATATAGAGACAAGGCAATCAGAACAGCTAAAATTCACTGGCAGATTATATGGCAGAATTTGTTCAGTTTCTTCCCCAGATATACCTGTATGGTTAAAAAAGAGACGAGTTTTGATTCAGGCATCAGGCTTTGTCCTGACTGTGACCTGATGATAAATACCCCGGTCTTCAGACATGATCCAGCCTATCGGCAGCAGGCTGCATGCCCTCGATGTGGCTGTGTGCTGGAGTCTCACCGCCCTGCAGGCATCCAGCGTTGCCTGGCTCTTGTTGTGACCGGTTTAATTCTGTTCATACCGGCCAATTATTACCCTGTTCTGTCCATGGACATTCTGGGGAATGTTCAGCAAAGCACCATTTCCGGAGGTGTTGTCGCTCTTTATCAAGGGGATTATGGTGCAATTGCCTTACTGGTTCTGTTGTTTGCCATTCTGATCCCTCTGCTGCGTCTTTTGATTCTGCTTCAGATCATAGTGACTAGCATCAAAGTTCCTGCCGTCAACGGCCGGTGGCGCAGGTTATCCAGAAGTCTGCTCAGACTGTATGCCCATCTGCAAGAGTGGGGTATGACGGAAATCTATTTTCTGGGTGCCCTGGTGGCGGTCATCAAACTGGCAGATATGGCCAGTGCGCAGGTAGGCATAGGCTTGTATTGCTTTGCCGGGCTGATGCTTTGTGAATTGATCATCACCCTGAACCTGAATGAACATGAGATCTGGACAATGCTGGGAGAGGATGAATGACTGCATCGGATCCGGATCAATCCAGCCTGATGTCCAGTGGTGCTGACCGTGGGATAAAACTGTGTCTGGATTGCCACAAGGTTTGTCAGGCAGAAGATGACCGATGTCCCCGTTGTGGCAGTAAAGTGCGGTTAAGAAAAAAAGACAGTCTGTCCCGGTCCTGGGCTCTGACCCTGACCGCCGGACTGCTCTACATACCTGCAAATATGCTGCCGATAATGACCGTAAGCCGATTTGGGCGCAGCAAGCCGGATACCATCATGTCGGGTGTTATAGAGCTGGTGCATCATGGTATGGCACCCATTGCTCTGTTGGTTTTTACAGCGAGCATCCTGGTCCCTCTGATGAAACTTTTGGGCATGGTGTGGCTGCTGGTTTGTGTGCATACACGAAGGATGAACCCGGGTCGTCAGACCGTCTTGTATCGACTGATTGTCTGGATTGGCCGCTGGTCCATGCTGGATATTTTTATTATCTCGCTGCTCGTTGCACTGGTGCAGTTCGGGCATTTGGGCACTGTGACGGCGGGTCCTGCGGCTTTTGCGTTTGCTGCGGTAGTGGTGCTGACTATGTGGGCGGCAATGAGTTTTGATCCCAGATTACTTTGGGACCGGTCAAGGCAGTTCAGTCTGAAAGGAGATCAACAATGAGCGATAAAAAGATCGCTGTGAACGCTGATCTGAAAGAGCGTCGTCGTGTTCCAGCCATCTGGCTGCTGCCTGCCATTGCTTTGATGATCGTTGCCTTTCTGATCTGGAGAACCCTTTATCAACACGGTCTGGAAGTTCACGTTCACTTTGACAGCGCCAAAGGCATGCAGGTGGGCAAAACAGAAGTCAGGTACAACGGTCTGGCGATCGGTAAAGTGGCCCGAATGACCATGACAGACGACCTTGAAGGTGTCGATGTTGTGCTGGAAATGGACCGGCAGATGGAGAATTATCTCAGGGATAACAGTCAGTTCTGGCTGGTTCAGCCGCAACTTTCTGTAGCGGGAGTGTCTGGTCTGGATACTCTGGTCTCTGGCAACTATATCGCTTTTAAGCCTTCTGGGAAGGGTAGCAAGCAGCTGTCCTTTTCGGCGCTAAAGTCGCCACCCACGCCGGGCATTAACGAAGGTGGACTTAGCCTGATACTTCAGGCTGATGAGTTGTCTTCTGTGCAGGAGGGTAGTCCGGTTTATTATCGTCGTCTAAAGATTGGCGAAGTGACTCGTTACGCTCTCTCGTCCGATGACGAAAGGGTCGATATCCATATATACATCAAGCCGATGTTCAGACATCTGATTAGAAAAAATACCCGCTTCTGGAATGCAGGGGGAGTGGATATTTCCGGAAGCCTGCCCCACCTGAAGGTGAGAACTCAGTCGTTGATTTCCATGATTCAGGGCGGGGTTGCTCTTTACACTCCGGAATGGGAGGAAAAAGAGCCGGAAGCTTCCGATGGAGCCCGCTTTCCTTTGTATAACGATTATGATGCAGCGGAAGCGGGTATCCGTATTTCTATTAAGTTCCCTCTGGATGTTGCCCTTGGTCAGGAGAAATCAAAAATACTGTTCCATGGTATGGAAGTGGGCGTTATCAAAGATACGTCGTTTAATGAGGATTACTCAGCCATTATTGCCGAGGCCGTTATTCGTCCCGAAGCCGGGAACATTCTGGTAAAAGGTGCCCGTTTCTGGATGGTGGCACCACAAATAAACCTGAAAGGCATCACCGGTCTGGAAACCTTGTTGGCTGGCCGCTATATCGCTATGGATGTCAGTCAGGTTGATATGAAAAAAGCAGAACCGGAAAAAGAGTTCATGGGTCTGGCCAATAAGCCTCCGGCTTCACCCTCCTCTCCGGGCTTGCACCTTGAACTCAGGGCCGACTCTCTTGAAGGCCTGAATCAAGGGAGTCCTGTCCTCTACAGAAAGATGCCTGTCGGTGAGGTGGAGTCCTACTCGCTGGGAAAAGACGGTGTGGTGGTCAAAATATTGATCAAGCCTGAATATCAACATCTTGTGAATAAAAGTACACTTTTCTGGAATATCAGCGGTGTGACATTGGAAGGTGGATTGCAGGGGTTCAAGGTCAGGGCGGGCACACTAAATTCTATGCTATCAGGCGGCATTGCATTTAAAACCCCTAACCCTGATGCAGCCAGAGTTCCCAACAAAACCCGGTTTATTTTGTATGACGATATTAATCAGGCAAGCGAAACAGGCAAGTTCATACACATTCAGTTTGAATCTGCGGATGGCCTTCAGGTAGGTACACGACTGAAGTACAAAGGTTTGGAAATGGGAAGAGTAACAGAGCTTAATCTGGATGATGCCAAAAAAGCCATACAAGCCACAATATTGCTTAATGAAAGCGCAGATTGGCTGGCTCGCAGAGGTTCCAGATTCTGGCTGGTCAAACCCAAACTTGGCCTGACTAACACGGCTCATCTGGAAACACTGCTGACGGGTCTTTATATCAGCGTGTCGCCGGCACGCTCTCAAGCTGCTGCCAAGCGTGATGTTTTTGTTGCAGACCCACGAGCGCCTGACGACCAGCCTCGCTCTGGTGGTCTGCGTATTCAGTTGGTCAGCACTCAACTGGGCTCCATTAAACCGGGCAATCCCGTTTATTACCGGGAAATTCCGGTAGGTGTGGTCACCGGATTCAAGCTAGGTAACCCGGCCAACAAAGTCATTATTTTTCTCAACATCGAGGATCGCTACGCTCCGCTGGTCACCAAAAAAAGCCAATTCTGGAATGCCAGTGGCGTGGATTTCCACTTTGGTTTGTTCAGTGGTGCCAGCATTCGAACAGAGTCTCTCGAAGCGGTTCTGGCAGGTGGCATCGCCTTTGCGACACCAGAGCAGGGAGTTCGGGTTGCTCCGGAAACGTCGTTCGAGTTGGCTGACGAACCGAAGCCTGAATGGCTGAAATGGACTCCTGCCATTGTGTATCCTGAATAGCTTCAGACATGCTAAACGACTATTTGCATCTTTTTCTAATGCAGGCATCATAGGAAACTGATTAAACAATAATACTGACAGCAGGAAGCCATTGCAGTCTATTCAAAGCAGGTTTCCAATTATAAAGAAGAATACTGATGTACCTGCATACCCTCTCTCCCCGCTTTTCTGAGACAGATGCCCTGGGGCACATAAATAACACGGTTCTGCCCGTATGGTTTGAACAGGCCAGAGAGCCGATCTTTCGTCTGTTTTCTCCGGGTCTGGATACCGAAACCTGGCGACTGATCATTGCCAGAATTGAAGTGGAATATACAGCACAGCTAAAGTACGGGGCTGATGTTGAAATCAGAACCTGCCTTGAGAAGGTGGGTAATTCATCCATGTGTATCTATCATGAAGCTTGGCAGAAAGACGTTCTGGCGGCACGAGGCAAGGCAGTGTTGATTCACTATGATTATCAGGCCGGGAAAGCTTCTCCCATCCCTGAAGATATCCGACAAGCGTTGTCAGAGCAGTCCGGTAATGGCTGATGTCCTTGAAATCAGGGCCGGTTCCGGGGCTCTGGCAAAAATACGAGATGAAGGTCTTCCTCAGTCCGGTATTGATGTCATGCTGGGGGCTTCGGGCGGTCCTAAATGGTTCGTGCTAACAGGTCTGGACAAGTGTCTGATAGGAGAATACTTCAAAGACAGGCAGCAACCCCTGAACCTTCTGGGTACCTCAGCGGGAGCCTGGCGTCTCAGTTGTTATGCTCAGGCAAATGCCCGGGAGGCCCATCACCGACTTGAGCAGGGTTATTTGCTGACGGAGTATTCAAGCAGGCCTGATGCCGGGGAGGTCAGTCGAAAGTGCCGGGTTCTGTCTCGGGACATGCTTGGGGAAAATGGAGCAAACGAGATTGTTGCCAACGAAATCATGCAGTTTAACCTGATCGCCGTTAAGAGTCGGGGGCCTATCAAAAGCGATGTGAACTGGAAACAGCTCTCGGGACTCAGCCTTGCAGCTATCAGCAATGCCATCAGCCGCAAAACACTGGGGGCTTTTTTTACCATTCAATGGAGTCAGCACAACAAACGTCTACTGACTCCTGAACTTGTGATGATTGCACTTATTGACTTATTCCACCATCAGTGGCGATTACGCTGACGGGAAGGCCAGGATTAATCCGATCTCTGAGATTGAGTCTACACAATGGGTGATATTCGTCATCCTGAATAACATAGGTTCGAGGGGTTGTAAAAAGGTGTAAAGATAAATCTGCATTGTGCTCGTTTTCACTGACTACATTCATAACGGCTGTGAGTACATTCATTAAGTTATGTTGTTTAAAACGCACTGGCAGGGGCAGGTTTTGTTCATTGATATCCATTGTCGGGGTTCCCCATACCAGATGAATATACGTAGAATCTGTTTGACCGTCACCGCTGCAAAGGCTGCACCCAGTGAAGGCATCCGGAATAATAGCTGCAAGCATCACCGGCGTGACTGTGCTCGCGGCAGCCTGATTACCCCCATCGGCCACTGCCATTCGGGTAATGATCAGCTGTATCAAATTTCCTTCCTGAATAGTTTGAAAAACAGAAGTGAGATCGATCATCAGTGAGGCGTTCTGAAACTCAGCAGTGAGCAGGTGAAACATTCCCATATCTGACAGATCCGGCCATTGGGATGAGTCTATTTTCGCGGCTCTTTCTTGAGTCAGAGTTTCTACCCTTTCATGGATTGGGGACTTCATTACATGGATTGGGTGATTTATTACTATTGGCCATTCGGCTCCGGCTCCTGCTCTGCGCGCTGCCAGAAACATTTTTTTCAAGAACTCCATCTGCTTTTGCTTTTGCTCCACCATCTCAAATAGCTTTGGCAGACGCTCCCTATCCCCCTCGTCCAACTTAAAATTTACATGATCTAACCCCCTGAGATTGGCCACATCCACCAGATTAGAAGCAATCTGCTCAGCCAATACCCTGACACATTTATAGGCATCTGCTTCCCGCTCGATGGCATCAATAATCCTGCGTACGACTTTAACATGAACAATTAACGCATCATTATTTTCATCCTTCTCTACCGTCAAGAACCTATAGGGTAAGAGATAACCCTCATCGGGATCAGGTGTCTCAGAGCTCGTTGCTCCGGTGGTGTTTTTTGCTGCAGAGCTTTCCAAATCTTCATCAGCGCAGGATGACGAACCAGGTGGTGGAGAAGTAGAATTCCCGGAATCACAGGTTCGGCAGAACAGCTCTTTGCCGCAACGCTCACAGGTACAGGGGGCAGCCAGCACTTTCACACTAAGCAACAAAACAAATAAAGAAAGCCATCTCGATGGATGAATAACATAACCATGCATATCTCAATCCGTCCTTAATAAAAAAACGAATATGAGCATAGACTAAAATTTTGCACTGCCCGCCAACAGAATTCATAGAGAGAGGCAAGTCCCACACTACTCGATCATATGACAAGCTCGTCCGGGATCAGAGGTCAGTTCATGATGCGTTCAAATCGCATCGTCAGAATCAGTAGAGTAAACGTCTTCTGACTTATAAGTCAGTGATGATTGCACTGAATGTATTAATTCGACAATACTGTGCGCAGTCAAAAGGACTTATCAGTGGCAAAGCCGCCAAGAAAAGGATCAGGATTAATCGAATGTTCGATATTGATCGTTGATGGTAGAGGATCTTCGATGTCCTGAATAGACATTTGAGGGCTCAGAAAAAAGTGTAAAGATAAATGAGCATTGCGCCGTCTTTTACCGAGCGCCTGCATAATGGCTGTAAGTACGTTCATTAAATTATCCTGATTAACATGCACTGGCAGCCGCCCAATTAGCAGGTGCATATCCGTAGACTCTGTATGACCGTTCATAGCAGGGTCCGGAATAATAGCTCCAAGCAATATCGGCTTAACTGTGGCGGCGGCAGCCTTGTTGCCCTCATCGGCCACTACCATTCGAGTAATGATCAGCTGTATCATATTTCCTTCCTGAATAGCCTGAAAAACTGAAGTAAGATCCATCATCAGTTGGGAATTCTGAAACTCAGCACTGAGCAGGAGAGTCATTCCCATATCTGACAGGTTCGGCCATTGAGAGGGGTCTATTCTCGCAGTTCTCTTATGAGTAAGGGCTGTTGCCTTTTTGTGGATTGGCATCTTTTTTATCTGCAGGGCTCCTGCATTAAGCTGTGCCTGATGCAGTTCTTGCAATCTCTCCAACTGACTGTGAGCCCCCTTCTTCATCTGTTTTTGAAAGCGACGCATAAAAAATTTCAGGGACTTATGCAGGTTTTGAGGATCCCGCCTCTCCATTTTCTTTTGACAGTGATGCTCCCCCTCCAAACTAACATCCAATTCATTCACATCCATGTCTTCAGCAATCTCGGTCATATTCAGAGCAAGTATCTTGGCAACTGCCCTTGCATATGCATTGCCGTCTTCCCGCTCAAAAGCATCCAAAGTCTCGTCACTAACTTGAATTCGAGCCTTCAATGAACCTTCATTTTCATCCTTCGTTAACCAGATCCCATAGGGTGACGGATCTAACTTGGGGGGAACAGGTATCTCATCGTTCGTTGCTCCGGTGGCGTCCTTTTTGGCTGCAGAGTTTTTCAAACCTTCATTAGCGGGGGATGACGGACTGGAAGCCAGAGAAGTAAGCTTCTCGCAATCACAGGCTTGGCACAACATTTGCGGATCCTTACCGGGCTCATTCTCTTTACCGCAATTCTTACAGGGGCTAGCTGACACTTTTAGGCTAAACAACAAAATAAATAAGAAAAACCATCTCGCCAGATGAATAAAATAATGCCGCATATCTCAATCCGCCCTTAATCAAAAGCGAATATGAGCATAGACTAAAATCTTTCCCTGCCAGCCAGAATATGTCTCAACGAAAGGCAAGACCCGCCCGGCCCGATGATATGTCGGGGCCATGAAGGATCAGGGTTCATTCCATGATGCGGTTCAATCGCAACATCAGAACCAGCAGTCTGGCCGTTTAAAACTTTTCAACCTGAAGCGCTGATTTGAGGACGTCTTCAAAAATCACAACCCGGCTGCAAGCTTTTATCCCTCACAACGCAGGAGATACCCATCATGAATCAATTAACAAAGCACTTCCCGCGTCACCTGAGAACAGCGGCAAAAAATACATCCTCGGGCTGATCAAATACTGTTTGTGGTCAAAAGACCTTGTCGAAGGCAAATCCGCCAAGGGAAGGATTAAGATTAATTGAATTTTCGATATTGAACGTTGATGGTAGAGGATCTTCGTTATCGTGAAGATACGTTGGAGGGCTCAGAAAGAAGTGTAAAGATAAATGAGCATTGTGTTTGTTTTCACCGAGTGCCTTCATCATGTCTGTGAGTACGTTTTTTAAATTATCTTGATTTACTTGCACTGGCCGGGTTCCCGTGAGCAGGTGCATATCTGTAGACTCTTTATGACCGTCCATAGCAGGGTCTGGAATAATAAAGCCAAGTATCATCGGCGTAACTGTACCTGCAGCAGCCTGACTGCCCTCATCTGCTGCCACACTCTGAGTAATGAGCAGCTGTATCATATTTCCTCCCTGAATAGCCTGGAAAACTGAGGTAAGATCCATCATCAGTTGAGAATTCTGAAACTCAGCACTGAGCAGATTAGTCATTCGCATATCTGACAGGCTCGGCCATTGAGATGAGGCTATTTTCGCCGCTCTCTCATGATTAAGAGCTATTAGCTTTTCATGAATTGGCATCTTTTGTGTCTTCAGAGCGCCTGCATTGAGCTGTGCATGGTACAGTTTTTGCGACTTTTGCAACATCTTCAACTGCTTTAGTTGTTGTTCCACCATCTTCAACAACTTCTGCAGATGATGACTCTCCTCCAGCTTAACTTTCAGATGACTCACCTTCATGTTTTCATCAATCTCCATCAGATCCTGAGCAATAACCTTGGCAAGCACCTTAGTAAATGCATCGCTATCTTCCCGCACATCGCCATCAACAACCATGTCACTGACATGAATTCGAGCCATGTCATTGACGCGAATTTGAGCCATCAACTCATCATCATTTTTACCCTTCGATAACGAGATGCTATAGGATGACGGAGCTACCTTGGGAGAAGGTGTGATGGAGTTTATTGTTTCGGTGGCGTTCTTTCGAGCTGCAAAGTTTTTCAAACTTTCATTATCGGAGGATGACGGGCTGGGAGGTGGAGAAGTAAACTTCAATGAGTTACAGGTTTGGCAGAACATTTGCCCATCCTTACCGGGCTCACTCTCTTTGCCGCAATGCTTACAGGGGTTGGCCAGCACTTGTGGACCCGATAACAAAACAAATAAAAAAAGCCATCTTGATTGATGAATAAAATAATGACGCATAGCTCAATCCGTCCCTAATAAAAAACGAATATGAGCATAGACGAAAAATTTGACCTGCCAGCCCGAAAATTTCTTCAAAGAAGGGCAGATCCCCTCCAACCGGATGAGGCTCTAAGTCAGTGGCCGACAGATGGTTGGGCAGTTTAATTTCACTTCAGGAGTGGCTGGAGAGTAGTCCAGATATTTTTGAGCAGTTTTGGTTGTGCGCCGGCGCTTGGGTGGATGCCATCAGGCTGATTCAAATTACTGTTTCCTGCAACACCCTGAAGAAAGAAGGGTACAACAGTCAGGTTGTAGGTTTTGCCCAGTTCCTGAAAAATGTTTGTAAATTTACGGGTATAGATTGGTCCGTAATTGGGAGGAATCTGCATCTCAAACAGGACGGTTTTGACGTTATTGGCCTGGGCCATTTCAATCATTTTTTCAAGGTTCTGTTTCGTGCTCTCCAGAGAAGTGCCCCGAAGCCCGTCGTTTGCCCCCAATTCCAAAAGTATGAGCTTAGGCTTATATTTATCTAGTGTCGTTTTTAGCCGACTCAGGCCTCCCGCTGTTGTCTCGCCACTGATACTGACATTGACCACTTTCCAGTCAGGGTTGGCTTGTTGCATTTTTTGCTGTAATAAATGAACCCATCCTTGATTAATTTCAATACCATAAGCCGCACTGAGACTGTCACCATAAACCAGCAGGGTTTTCTCGGCTGCGGATGTATTCCAGCTCAGGGTGAGAGATCCGATAAACAGCCATGAGCGTATAGAAAGCCATGAGAAAAAAAGACTATTTTGTGTCATCCTCGAATATGAACGCGGGTAAAACGCACTATTTTTCACAGAAAAAAACCGCCCAATAACAATTAATTTATACATCGGCAAACAACTGCGTATGATTATTAGCACAGAATCCCCCATTGCCGTTTCGGCGCAATCTCTGATTAAAACAGTGACAGCCCGGAGTGGATCGCTCACCATCTTGTCCGGACTCGATCTCAAGATCAAGTCCGGGGAGTCTGTCGCCATCATCGGGACTTCAGGGTCCGGCAAATCTACTCTGCTGGGCATTCTTGCAGGTCTTGATCAGCCTACTCAGGGTGAGGTGGCTCTGGCTGGAAACCGGATTGATCATCTGGATGAAGACGCCAGAGCCCGGGTCAGGGCTGATCATACCGGCTTTGTTTTTCAGTCTTTCCATCTTCTGCCCAATCTGACCGCACTGGAAAACGTCATGCTACCCCTGGAACTGGCAGGAAAAGAGAGCCCCCAGACGCATGCCAGAACGTTACTTGAAAGGGTGGGATTATCTCAAAGGCTGACTCACTACCCCAGACAGTTATCCGGTGGAGAACAACAGCGGGTTGCCATTGCCAGGGCTTTTGCCGGGCAGCCAGACATTCTGTTTGCAGACGAGCCGACGGGCAATCTGGATGAAAAAACCGGGGAAAGTATCATTAACTTGCTCTTTGAAGTGAACCGGGAAAACAAAACAACCCTGGTTCTGGTGACTCACGATTTGCAGTTAGCCCGGCGCTGTCAGCGAGTCTTAAAGCTGACTCAGGGGCGTCTGGAAGAAGAGGTTGAACACTCCGGAGCAGCCAAATGAGTCGAAGTCTTATGCTCTCTTGGCGTTTTCTGGTGAGGGACTGGCGATCCGGTGAACTCTGGCTGCTGATGTTATCTCTTCTGATGGCAGTGAGCGTCAGCACCGCTATCGCGATTTTCAGCGACAGGCTACAACTTTCACTGGGTAGACAGGTAGCCGAGGTGATGGGGGCTGATCTGGTCATTAGCAGTCCCACAAAGCTGTCTGAAGAGGTGAGTCAGACGATAGCAAGCCAACCTGTTGAGCAGGCCACTGTTCTGGAGTTTCCTTCAGTAGTCATGGCTGGAGATCAGATGCAGCTGGTTTCAGCTAAAGCGGTATCCAGTAATTATCCCCTACGTGGGCAAATGAGAGCGGCTGATCAGCCTTTTGCACCGGATGAAGTGACTGAGGATACGCCTGACGAAGGGGAAGTCTGGCTGGAGCCCAGATTGTTTCCGCTCCTGGGCGTTGAAGTAGGCGACACTTTGATACTTGGGGAGTCAGAGTTCAAAGTCGCACGTGCCATCACTCTGGAAACCGATCGTGGGGGTGGTTTTTACAGTCTGTCTCCCCGCCTGATGTTCAACATAAACGATCTGGATGCTACTGGAATTATCCAGCCAGGCAGTCGGGTTCACTGGAAAACCTTGATTGCGGGCGAAGAACACCAGCTGACAGGATTCAAAAATAAGATTGAGCCCCTTTTATCCGACAGCGAAAAGCTGAATCTGGCAGAAGACGACCGTGAAGACCTGCGCAGTTCTGTTGTACTTCTAAGGCAGTTTTTGGGACTGGGCAGTATTGCTGCCATGCTTCTGGCAGGTATCGCAGTTGCCATGTCCAGTCGCCGCTTTGCCGAACGACGCTTTGATGGTATCGCTGTGATGCGGTGCATGGGAGCGCAGCAGAATCAGCTCATGCAGATTTTTATCGGAGAGCTGCTCTTGATGGCTATTCTGGTTGCACTACCCGGAGTGTTCATTGGCTGGTTGTTACAAACGGGAGTGGTCAAACTGTTGGCGGGTGTTTTACCCGTATGGCTCCCGGAGGCCGGTTCTATGCCCATGGTTCTGGGTGGTTTGACCGGAATTATTACACTGATTGGATTTGGACTGGCTCCCTTACTGAGGCTGAGGGAAGTTACGCCATTGAGGGTGCTAAGACGTGAGCTGACACCGTCTGCCGCAGGCGTTTGGTCAGTGTATGGGCTATCTCTGCTTTCCATGTTGTTGCTGCTCTGGTATCACACAGGCCAGTTTTTGATGACAGCGGGAATCATTCTTGGGGTCGGCACCGTCATATCAATAATCATGCTGGCGGTCAAAGTCGGACTAGCAAGCGTTCATCGTCGCCTTTCAGAGCAGCCCGTACCTATGGTCTGGCGGCTTGGTGTGAAACGACTGCTGCAGGAACAGGGACAAACATCTGCCCAGCTGATAGCCTTTACCCTGACGTTCATGGCTATGGCGTTGGTGCTGTTGGTAAGAACAGATTTACTGCAACGCTGGCAGCAACAATTACCTGAGAAAACCCCCAATTACTTTGCGATCAATATTCAGCCGGCAGAAGTGGAGCCCTTTCAGAACTTCCTGCAGAGCAATGATATAGAAGGAACGTCCCTTTATCCTATGGTTCGGGGTCGTCTGATTGAAATCAATGGTCAGCCGGCCAAAGAGGCTGTTTCAGAAAAGCAGAGGGATCATAACTCCCTGCATCGTGAGTTGAACATGACCTGGTCAGACCAACCTGTATCTGAAGCCGAGATAGTGGCAGGGGATTGGTGGCAACCGGGTGATACCGGTGAGATTTCCATTGAGAAGTCTATTGTCGAACACCTGGGGGTCAATCTGGGTGATGAACTGTCGTTCATGATTGCGGGGACGAAACTGACTGCCGAGGTCACCAGTATCAGGGAAGTTCAATGGGAGTCCTTCCAACCCAACTTTTATATGGTTTTGCCAGAAACTTCTCTGAAGGGGTTGCCAGCCACCTGGCTGAATAGTTTTTATCTGCCACCTGATGACCGGCTGGTTTTGAATGAACTGGTTCGACAGTTTCCAACCATCAGTCTGTTGGATATGGATGCTGTTATCAGTCAGGTTCAGATGATGCTTGAGCAGTCCGTTCTTGCGGTGGAAGCCATGCTTCTGGCGCTGCTGCTGGCGGGTTTGCTGGTACTGGCATCGGCTGTAGAAGCCAGTCTTGATACCCGACTGCGTGAGGGCGCTTTAATTCGATCTCTGGGTGGAAGCAGAAAGCAACTTGTGATCATGCAGACAGGAGAATTCTTCATTATGGGAGCATTCTCCGGCGTGATCGCCGTTTTAGGCACAGAACTCTGTAGCGTTTGGTTGAATGTTCAGGTCTTTGAGCTTTCCTGGCAGCCTGCTATCTGGCTCTGGTTTACGCTACCCATTATCAGTGCTTTGCTGATTGGCCTGTCAGGTTGGCTAGGTATCAGACGTGTGATCAGACAGCCGCCGGGTGCCGTTCTTAAGTAGCCGTCAAACCGCTTAAAAGGGTAAGTGGCCGGGCGAGGGTTATTTATTGAGGTGTTGGCTATTTTTTAACCAGCTCTTCAATGAAGCCGGATTCAAAGGCTGCTTTTCACTTATCCACAGTTCATTCAGGGGGTTGATAAGGGTTTTTGTGGAAAAGTGGATAACTTTTTTAACCAGAGATTTTTCCGGTTGTTGATGACCTCTGTTCAGAAGCTGGAAAATGAGTCGATTTTCTCTATGGGCAATTGTGATGACCATGTTACAGTGATTTTATGGGTTGCTTTCTGAAGGCTGTCTGAGTGACCCTCATCCGCAGTATTACCCAAGCCTTAAGACAGTCGTAAGTCTTCTGATGAGGAGTTCTGGGTGCCCTATAGGACCGAGGAGACACTTCATGACTGATCAGGAAGAAGCTTATCTATCCCTTTTGTGTCTGCGCAACAGCACTTTTCGAATTGCTCAGTTGTACTGGACCTATATCAGGCTTCGTTCACTCACAGGGCAGGCTCCTCCCATTCTTATCGTTATGCTCAGTGTTCTCTGGGAAAAGCAGCAGGGACTCCATGACAGACTGGTAGAGGCTTACCCGGAAGATATGGCTGCTGAAAAATGGCACGGACAGGATGAAATGAATGATCGACTGGGTGATATGAGCAGGGAGACCCAGGCAGATCTTCAGAAAATTTGCCAGACAGAAATGCAGATGCTGCAACTGGTTGGCATGATGATGAAGCAATAGTGATACCGCAGAAATAATCTTTTTTCGCCAATGTGGGAAAAGATTATTTCTGTATTGCAACCTCCTTTCCTTTCTCACTGGCAACCGCTTTATAACCTTTCTATAAAATCAGGTGCATCCTGTGGATAACTTGTTGGATAACTGTGTTTTTGCTGTGGTTTTTATGGTAGTTTTCCCCAATTACCTGTCCTGTGAGCCTTGCTAAATCTGAGAGCCAGCTATACTCCCCTCTCCTGAATTGATAGGGGTATTTATGAACCGACTCACATTTCCTCCTGGTAGCCTCATTTTAATGCTGCTCCTTTTGACGCCCTGGGCCAGTGCTTCTTATTGGGTAGGGGTCAGTAAAGCGGATATCACCGGCCCGGCAGTGGGCAGTGGCATGATGGGTTATGCCGATAGCAGTCAGATCAGTGCCGGAATAAATGATCGTCAGTGGGCCAGAGCATTTGTGGTGAGTCAGGATGAGAAAAGTCATCGTCTTGCCATTGTGGTCATTGATGCCGGAGCTGTTTTTGCCAGTGTTTACCAAGCGGTTCTCACCCGGTTGGAACAGCAGTTTGGTTCTCTTTATAACCGTCATAACGTCATCCTGACAGCGACTCATACCCACAGTGCAGCAGCCGGTCAGTCCCATCATTTTCTATACAATATGCCTCATGGCGTATTCGATGACAGGGCTTTTGAAAAGATGGTATCGGGCATTGTTCAGGCCGTCAGGATGGCCCATGAAGACCTCGCTCCTTCTGAGATCTGGATGAAAACCGGGTTATTGGACAATGCCAGCCGCAATCGCTCTTTGTCGGCCTATGAAAATAATGTGGATGCCAGCCAACAGGACTCTATCGACCGGATTGTTCAGCAACTCAGGTTTACCCGGGGTGGTCAACCATTAGGTGCCATCACCTGGTTTGCCACCCATGCAGTCTCCTATCCTGGCAGCAATCATTTATTAAGCAGTGACAACAAAGGCTATGCCAGCTGGGCTTTTGAACGTCATGCAAAGTACAACTGGGGAGTGGCTTCATTCATTGCAGCCTTTCCTCAATCTAACGCTGGGGATATGACGCCTAACCTGAATCTTGATGGCACCGGACCGGGTAAAACTCCGGATGAAAGTGTCAGGGAAATCGGCCAAAGACAGTTTAAAAAAGCCCTGGAACTGTTTAATGCCAGAGGCAGGAAAGTTTTTGGACCCATTGTGTCGGTGCAAAACTGGGTGGATTTTTCCAACTATGAAGTCCGGCAAGAATATTCGGGACAGCCAGAGCTGGTAAAAACCTGCAATCCAGCTATGGGGTATAGTTTTGCTGCAGGCACAGAAGATGGCCGGTCACCTTTTCTGGTGAGGTTAATACTGGGGGCTTATGAAGGCCGAAAAAATGAGCAATGGTGGATAAGAAAAATCACCGATTTTCTGACCTCTCCGTCAGAAGAAGAACTGAGATGTCAGAGACCCAAACCGGTCATGCTGTCATTGGGAAGTGAAAAAAACTTCCATTATTTCAATGATGTATTTCCCTCGGGTAACATGCATCGGGAAGTTATTAATCAGCCCTGGGTTCCCGAAGTCTTGCCTTTAATGCTGGCTCAGCTGGGGAATTTTCAGATTGCTGCATTGCCCGTTGAACCGACAGTCATGGCGGGGAGAAGGCTTCGAAAGAGGTTGTCAGAACTTTCCGGTATTCCCTTGAGACATATTGTAATCGCCGGGTATTCCAACGATTATGCCAGTTATTTGAGTACAGCAGAGGAGTTCTCTAAACAGCATTACGAGGGAGCCTCCACTTTATACGGTCCTTGGGAGCTGAGTGCCATGTTGCAGGCTTTTTCCAGTCTTTACATGCAATTGAGCAAAAAAGAGCCACCACCTGTGGATGAAGCGACACCGTTGGATTTGAGTTATCTGTACGACGATGTCCATATGGAGGATGTTCTGGAAAAATATGATGCTCTATTCGGAAAGGTGGTGACTGATAATCAGAGTAATATTCACTCAGGCCAGTCATTGAAGCTTCGTTACATTGCATCACACCCAAGATCGGGAATGGATCTTGATAGTTTTTTCTATGTGCAGAGGAAGGATGACTGTACAGGACTATGGGATACGATTGCTACAGATGACGACTGGACTACCCGGTTCAAATGGCAAGCTGGTGTTGCTACCGTCGAATGGACTCCTGATATGTACGACAAAGAAGGTTTGTATCGTATCCTCATTCGTGGTGAGTACTACAAGGCCGGGCCCAGGGGACGTCGACTGAAAAAACGTTATGAGTCTGTATCAGGCACATTCTATTACTCTGCTCATTATCCTGATACTGACACCCACTCCAGAGATTCATTCAACACTCTTCGAGGATCGGGAACCAACCGTTCTTGTGAAAAATGACATGAGCAAGAGAAGGGAAGTAGCTTATTTCGAGCTGCCACCTTTCAGCAGGTTTTTGAACTGAACAGCAAAATCCTGCTGATTTTCCTTCTTATCAGGCAGCAAGGGAGATTCGTCAAACGTATGAATCAGACTGACTTGCTGATTGGTGACTCCCAGCAGGATATCCTTTTCGCCAATTCGAATCAGACAGACTCTGGCCTGACTGGAAACCGGAATGCTGGAAACCACTTTTATCCCCTGACCTGCCGTGGGTGTGCCTATATTCAGTTTCTTCACGATCCAGGCCAGGGCAAAAATCAGCACAATGACAAAAAACAAAGGCGCAATGACCTGGGTGAGACTGAGGTCGGCAGGCCTGTCTACCGTTTCTTCTGCAAGAGCAAAGGCTGAAAAGCCGGACAGTAAAAGCAGACTGAGTCCGTGAGGATATTGTTTAAATCCCGGGTACGAACAAAGACTTTTCAGATAAAAAAATAGGCTTTTCACGCAGCCTCCTGCTTGCGCTGGGACGGTCCAAACACCTTTCATTAATTCTTATCATATTCAAGGCAAAGCGTGAAAAGCAAATTCCCGGAGGCTAGCAGCCTGTCGGACTTAAGGCTGTCCTACTGCGGTTGCAATAAATTGGT
>NZ_JAHHPS010000212.1:0-1595 GCF_024606275.1 Endozoicomonas sp. SESOKO4
GTCGATATCAAAACAGTTCACAAAAATTCTGAAGGTGAAGATGTATTTTTTTGATCTAAATGAAGAATCTGACGGGACTAGGAAACTATTCTCTTTTGCTGGTCACTGGCTTGATTGCTTAAGAAATGGAAAAGTATTGTTTATTGATGAGCTACATAACAGCTTACATCCAAATATGGTTAAATTCTTAATCAAGTTATTTAATGATCAAAAGACAAATCCACATAATGCACAATTAGTATTTACAACACATGAAACTTCTGTCTTAGATCAACATGTGTTTAGGAGAGATCAGATTTGGTTTTGTAATAAAGATAAAAATCAATCGACAACGATTTATCCTTTAACAGATTTTAGCCCTAGAAAAGGTGTCTCTAATTTAGAGAAGGCATATCTATCAGGTCGTTATGGTGCTTTGCCGCTAGTAAGCAATTTTCAGTTTTTGGGGTCTAATGATGGGCAGTGAAGATTTATTTCACAAAAGAAAAGCTAGAAAAGCAGAGGATAATAAGAGAAATCAAGCTAAGAGAAAACCTTATGATAGAGCATTAATCGTTTCTGAAGGGGAAAAAACAGAGCCGTTTTATTTCGAAGAAATTAGATTGTTTCATGACCTTGACTCTGCAAATATTGAAATAGATGGTTCTTGTGACTCAAGCCCTATAAACGTAGTTAATTATGCTTACAATCTATATCGTAGAGAGCTTTTGTCAGGGGATACATATAATGTAATTTTTTGTATTTTTGATAGAGATCGGCACTCAACATTTTTCGATGCAATTCAGCGTGTTGACGAAATAAATACGGTACTTGCTAAAGACAAATTGGATGATGAAGTAAAATTCATTGCAATAACGTCAAATCCTGCTTTTGAGTTTTGGCTGTTGCTCCATTACAACGCTACGACAAAACCTTATGCTCCTACTCAAAAGAAGAGTGTAGCGGATCAAGCAATTGACGACTTAAGAAAATATCTGCCTGAGTACAAAAAAACTCAAAGAGGATTATATGAGAAATCAATAATTGAAGGAACATTAGCACCTGCTATTGCACACTCGTCAAGAATTTTTGCTAAAGCTAACCGAAATAATGATGCAGAATCCTGTACTAATGTACATGAACTTGTTGTTTACTTACAAAACATGAAGGAAATCAAGAACGACGCATAATCGGGTAAGAGTTTGTCTTTCTCCAACTTTCCCCACACCACTAGGGAAAAATCATGCCCCCCTGAGATCATTGGCCTGTAGCTTATATTTGCTTTCTTTTTAATACGTCTACGGTCTTATAATTGCGCATCAGGATAAGGCCACAGCATGAATGCTCACGATTTGATTTCACAACTCTTTATTATCAGTGACCCACGCCAAGCTTGGAAAGTCGACCACAAGCTAATCAGCTCTGCAGAGCTAACGGCTGAGCAATTGGGTAAGGCCAGCCGAGAGCATTGGCACACCGAGAATAAGCTTCACTGGAAACTCGATGTTGCGATGAAAGAAGACCAGAGTCGCATCCTAAGAAATGACGGAGCACAAATTTCAGGAGCCTGTCGGACTTGAGCGTGCGTAGCGAGGATTGCAAGAAATTGAGGATAA
>NZ_JAHHPS010000213.1:0-1237 GCF_024606275.1 Endozoicomonas sp. SESOKO4
CAGTGGTACAGCCACATCATCCACTCACTCTAGTCATGGCGATCCCACAAGAGAATGCTATTTCGATGACCCTGCTAAATGTTTTAGTGATAATTCCTGTGATTATCTTGTCAGTTATGACTTGGCTTCTTCCACTAATATAGAATTTGATCAGCATAATTCGGCTCATACTGTGCCAGCATTTTTTCATGGCCTATTAGGAAACAGCCTTCATAACCTTCAACATACCTTCCATACTCGTTACACATTAAGAGGTCAAACTGCAACAAGGGACTCCATTGTTACTCAGTTTTTAGACTGTTTTTGCTGCCTTCTTTGTTATACGGGTTACGAGACCGTTTATCAAAACTTGCTAAACCTGGAAGAAAAAGTAAGAGCACTGTCAGCAGCAACACCAGACAATTTGCCAGAACATGTCACTATTGATAGCCGCTCTATATCTCATACCGCTGTGATCAATAATTATCAAACGCTTTCATCGTCAACCACAGAAGCTATAGACGATAATACCCATATATTTGACCTTTTCCTGAATAATCCAGAAACAAAAAAATGGATAGTAGAGCATCTAAATCCAACGACCAATCATATGTTGGAATTGATAATGCCCGGCTTAATCAATACAGCTATACCAGCTACAGTTCACGTGCAAGAACGAGACAGTGAAGACGATAGTGAAAACTTGCAAGCATCACATTTTGTTTCATTGAATTTTCTGACCGGAACTAAAGTGCAATACCACCTTAAGAAGTTATCCACCAATAATATTCAGGTACTGGCGATTCTGGTTAGCTCTAGTGGCTACACCCTGACACTCATTATTGATAATTATGATGTTATAGCCAACCAGCCTCCGCCACTTTATGCCGAGCTACCATTACAGTTACCATTACAAAAAGCCTGTCATTGTAATGGGGCATGTAATTGCGCTACCTCAAGAAACAATGATACCAGGCCCGATTCTGAAGACATGTTGAATAGGGAGTTGTTCCACGCCCAGAGTAATATGATTACTGAAGATGGTATGCCGGAAGAAGTGAGACAATTGGTGCTAGCAGCGCTGCTCTTACCGAAATGGAAAAACGATCATGAACAGCCCAATACGGAGCGGTAATCAACGTCAGGTTGAAAGTCAAAAAACAAAACACCTGCCTCTGATGACTATTGGGCATTTATTAAAAGACAGAACTCCATTACTCAGTTCAGTGAGCCCCCATGAGTCATTCAGGTTGTAAAG